>JBJSZF010000557.1:0-3480 GCA_046090125.1 Verrucomicrobiota bacterium | reverse complement strand
GCGGTGATGCCGGCCTCCTTCTTCGGAAGCTGCAGCAGGATGAGCAACCCCAGGAACAGGGAGATCACCACAAGGACAAGCGAGAGCAGGTTGATGACGAGTTGCATGGGAGTGCTGGACTAGATCGAGTTGCGGATGATTTCGGCGAAGCTCTTGGCCTCCAGGGACGCGCCGCCCACCAGGGCGCCATCGACGTCGGGCTGGCCCATGAGCTCGCGGGCATTGGAAGGCTTCACCGAGCCGCCGTATTGGATGCGGATGCGGCGTGCGACGGCGTCGCCATTCATCTGTGCCACGACGCTGCGGATGAACGCATGCACCTCCTGCGCCTGGGCGGAAGTGGCGGTCTTGCCCGTGCCGATGGCCCAGACCGGCTCGTAGGCGATGACGGTGGACTCCACCTGGTCGGCGGACAGTCCTGCGAGGGAACCACGCGTCTGGCGGCCCACCACGTCCTGGGTGATGCCCGCCTCGCGCTCGGCCAGCGTCTCGCCGACGCACACGATGGGAATCAGGCTGGCCGTGTGCGCCGCCAGCGCCTTGCGCGCTACCAACGAGTCCGACTCCTGCTGGAATTGCCGCCGCTCGCTGTGGCCCAGGATCACGTGGCGCACCGTCAGGTCGCGCAGCATGCCCGAGCACACCTCCCCGGTGAACGCCCCGTACCCGTTGTCCCCCATGTTCTGCGCGCCCACGCGAATGACGGAATCCGAGAGCGCCTTGGACACGGCGTCCAGCGCCGTGAAGGCCGGGCAGACGACGACGTCCACCTCCTTGATGGAGCCCAATTCGCGCTTCAGGTCGGCAACAAGGTCCAGGGACTCGGCAACCGTCTTGTTGCACTTCCAGTTCCCGGCGATGATCAGCTTGCGGTCTTTTTCCATGCCAAAATGAGGGGGAACGCTACCGGGTCACCCGCCCCGTTCCAAGCATTGGTTTAAGCCTACGCTCGCGTGCCCCCGCCTCCCCCTTTTCCGACTCGCGACCCCGGCTTCCCGCGCGACCCCGTCGCCCCGTTGTGCTAGCCCTGTAGCCCATGAAGCTGGATGCCTTGGCTCGTTTGCAGCGCGACGCGCGTCGTGTCGCCGAAATCCTGGGCGTCCTCGCCCGCTACGGCCTGGCCGACTGGCTGCAAGGCGTGCCGTCGGCATGGTTGCAAGGGCACCTGCGGACTTCCGAGGGCCAGCCCGTCGCCGACCTCAAGCCCGAGCGCCGCCTCCGCATGGCCCTCTCCGAGCTCGGCCCCACCTTCATCAAGCTGGGGCAAATCCTCAGCACCCGTGCCGACCTGATCGGGCCCGAGCTGGCCGACGAGCTGGCCGAGCTCCAGAGCCGCACCGCGGCCGACGACTTCGACGTCGTCCGCCGCACGGTCGAGACCGAGCTGGGGCACACCCTGGAGGAGCTGTTCCTCCAATTCGACCGGCGGCCGCTCGCCTCGGCCTCCATTGCGCAGGTCCATGCCGCGAGGTTGCCTGGCGGCGAGGAAGTCGTCGTCAAGGACCAGCACGACGGCATCCGCAGCCGCATCGAGGCCGACCTCGAGATCCTCGCCGCGTTGGCCGAGGTCGCGGAACGGCACTCCGAACGATTGCAGCCCTTCCAGCCGGCCCTGCTGGTCCGACACTTCAGGCGCCAGTTGATACGGGAGCTCGACTTCGAGCACGAGCGGGCCTCCATCGAGGAGTTCGCGGGCAACTTCGAGGGGGACGCCACGGCGCGCTTCCCCAAGACATGGCGTGAGCTGACCACCCGTCGCGTCCTCGTCATGGAACGTCTCCGTGGCATTCCCGGCACGGACAAGGAGGCCTTGCGGGCGTCCGGCGCGGATCTCGGCCAGTTCGCCCGGGACGGGGCTGGCGTCTTCCTGGGCATGATCTTCCGCGACTCCTTCTACCATGCGGATCCGCACCCTGGAAACTTGATGCTCCTCGAAGGCGGCGTCGTGGGAATCATCGACTGCGGCATGACGGGCCGCCTCGACGAGGTGACGCGCGACGACGTCGAGCGCCTGCTGTTTGCCGCCATCAGCCACGACGTCGCCGAGCTCACCGAGGCCGTCCTGCGCCTCGGCGCGGCCCCCAACGGGATCGACCGAGACCGGCTCCGGGCGGAGCTGGAGGAATTCGTCGGGGAATTCGTGGGGCGGTCGTTGCAAGACCTGGACCTCAGCGCGGCGCTGAACGCGCTGGGCGGCGTCATCCGTCGCTTCCGCGTGACCTTGCCGCCCGCCGTGGCCTTGCTCCTTCGCACCTTGGTCGTCCTCGAGGGGACGTCGCGCCAACTCAGCCCGGACTTCAGCCTCGCCGAGCTGGTCCGCCCCTTCTACCTCCGGTCCCTCCGGCGTCGCTGGTCGCCCACGCGCGTCGCCCGGCGCATGGCCCGCTCGTATCGCGACTGGGAACGCCTCCTCGGCACCCTGCCCCGCGACCTGTCGGACGTCCTCGACCGCGTGCGGGCCGGGACCTTCAACGTGCACCTGGATCACCGGCACCTGGACCCCGTGGTCAACCGCCTGGTCCTGGGGGTCGTCACGGCCGCCATGCTCGTCAGCTCCTCCCTCATGTGGGCGATGAAGGCGCCGCCCGTCTGGCACGACATCCCCGTGGTCGGGGCCCTTGGGTACCTCGGCGGCCTATACCTCGGCTGGCGCCTCTTCCGTGCCGTGCGCCGATCCGGCAACATCGACTCGAAGGACTAGCGTCCTTGCCCGCGCATCGCGTGCCGACTGCAATCCCTGGGGCTTTCCTGTGCAACCCAGGGACCGGGCGCACCACCGCACGCAAGCACCCACGAGAACATCACGGCTCCCGCGCCGGGTCGGCACGCATGCCGGGCTCGCTCAGCGTTACCACATACCGCCAGGCGTCGGCCGTGGCCCACTCCGACGCGACGGGCTCCTGCCCGAACGTGGTAAGATAAAGCTCAAGGTCACGCGTCTCGCGGTCCTGGATCAGCGAGAAGTTCGAGAACTGCACGTCCGGCCCGTGCCATGGGGCGCGGTCCGCGACCACCGTCACCGTCTCCCGACGCAGGCATGCCGTGGCCTCGTCCACCTCGGCGATCACCAGCGGATGCCGCGGATGATTCCCACGGGGCGGCGTCGGGCTGATGTTCCCAATCCAGTACAAGCGGCCGTTGGAATGGCGGAACATCCGATGGAGGGACGATGCCGAGTAGAAGGGCGCGCCATCCGAGTAGTGCCACGCCTGCACGGGCGACAACGTCCGCCCGCCATCCCGCGACACCGCGAACCACTTGCGGCCCGGTTCCCTTGCCGGCGTCCCATCCCACGCGCGGTCCGAGCCACGCCAGACCACCAGGATGCGGCCATCGCGGAGGACGGCCACCTCGGGCTCCATCAGGCCGCGCGCGGATTGGTCCGGGCGAATCTCGGCGCGGGCACCCGGGCTCCATTCATGGCGTTGGCTGGACGCATCCCATCGGCCCCGGAACAAGACGGAGCCCATGCGCCAAGGC
>JBJSZF010000556.1:0-3705 GCA_046090125.1 Verrucomicrobiota bacterium | reverse complement strand
TCATCTTTCGCCCCTCCAACCCGCGCAAGGCCCTCAAGCTCCTCAACGTGGACGGCGCGCCATCCTGACACGGCTCCCTCCTCCATCATCCCTCCTCCATCAGCCTTCAGCCTTCGCCCCTCTCCTCGCCCGTATCCCAGGCTCGGCCTATCCGGTTGCCGTCCCAATCCGCCTTGCGTACAACGTCCCCGTTCATGAAACCGGCGGCAAAGGGCCTGCTCTACGTCTTGTTCCTCGCGATCGCGTCCGTGTGCTTCGGGCGGTTTCGCTCCGAGTACTCCAAGGCATCCGTCCGCGACGTCGCGCGCGATGGGTGCGTCGCCCAGGCCGTTGCCGAGGAGTCCCGCGACCCGGGCGTGGACGTGCCTCAGGAAGCAACGGCATCCCCCACCAACGCAACGTCGGTGGCCACGCCACCCAAAGACGGGGCCACGAACCCGCCGGCAGCCGCCAAGACCAACGCCGTCGCCACGACGACGGCTCCGCCCGCCAAGGCGGCAAGCCCGGGCAACTCCCAGGCCTTCTACCTCTCCGGCTTCGTCCTCGGAATGTTGGGCCTCGCCGGCCTGCTGGCATGGGATGTCTCCCAGTTCGTTGCACGGAAGGCCGCGCATGGCCTCGGCGTGGACCTCGCCCCCATCCAGGGCGACCCTGAATACGACGCCGCCGAGGAAGCCTGGGCCAACGGCGACCACCTCGGGGCCATCAGCCTGCTGCGCGACTTCCTCAAGCGCCGCCCCAACCAACAACATGCGGCGCTGCGCATCGCCGAAATCTACGAGAAGGACCTCGGCAATCACCTCGCCGCCGCCCTCGAGCTCGAGGAGGTCCTCCAAAAGCGACTGCCCCGCGAGAAATGGGGCTGGACCGCCATCCATCTCGCCAACCTCTATTCCGGGAAGCTCAACCAGACGGACAAGGCCCTCGAACTGCTCCACCGCATCGTGGACACCCATCCCGAGACCTCGGCCGCCCGGAAGGCCCGCCAGCGCCTCGGCATCCCGGAACCCCAGGAACCCGCCATGGTCCCGCGCACGCCCGCGTCCACCGACGAGGTCCCGTCCACGGATGCGTCGGGCCCGGGCGAACCCGCGCCCGCGCCCGAAGACGACTCGCTGCCCAAGGGCTTCAAGATGAAGAAGAAGTAGGCCCCGGCGGGCGAGTGGACCGCCCCCGAACCGCCCGCACTCCTCGCACCGGGCCTCGCTGGCTCGTGTCCGGTAGGCCGGGACGCACTGCTTTCCCATCCCGCAAGCCGACGTCCTTCGTGGTCCCGCCGCCGGGCCTTGCTTCAGGCATCGCGCGGGACGCTTTCATGCGCGCCTCCAACGCCATCCGCACGACGGCCGCCGACGAAATCCCACAAGCCTCCGCAAGCCCCAGCAACGCCCGATTGTCCGGCGTCAACCGGTCTCCCCACGAGGCCTTGCCCCGCCGCATGCTTGCCTTGCGGGCACCCTTCCGCCTTGGTTTGCCTCCGTTCGTAATGGTGCATTACAGAAATGCATAAACCATTTGTCAACAATGGTTTGCATTGCGTTTTAATGCGGAAATAGCCTCAAAGGAGCCAGCGGCGAGCCCAACGGTTCGGCGAGCCCAACGGTTCGGCGAGCCGCCCCGTCGTGCCCATGAACAAGACCCGCAAATCGAGCCGTCCGCGCATGAGAAGCTGGGAAGCCGACGAACAGGTCGCCGAGTTGCTAGACCTCGCTGTCCGAACCACCGGGGCCTCCCTGCGCGACATCGTCAACGAGGCCCTCCGCGAGCACGCCCCAGGCATCATCCGGCGCCTCCTCGACGAGCGCGGCCATGCCGAGGCCCAGCTTCGAGATCTCCTCGACCGACGCTATCCCCTCCATCAGGGCGACCACCACGCCGCCTCCGATGTCTTCGCCGACAAGAAGGCTTCGGCCGACAAGAGATAGGGCCTGTGGAGCGACGGCCGACGTGGTGCGCCCTACCTGCCCAACACCGCCCGTCCCCAATCCTCCGGCCGTCCCTGCACGCCCGACCTCGGAGCCCACGCCAGCCGCGAGCGATTGATGTTTTCCCCGGGCGCGGCCTCCGCCTTGTCCCCGTCGTACACCAGCACGTTGAAGCCCAGCCTCCCGCCCTTCCCCACATCCACCCCCGCCACCGCCCACGGGATGCGCATCCGCACCAGATAGCCGTCCCTTGTCCGGGCCGAAACCAACCCCATCCCGGGAGCCGTCTCGTCGATCAACCCCGGCTCGCGGTCGGCATCCCGCGCGCCCCGCGCCTTCCCCGCCGCATCAAACGGGAACACGCCCACCTTGAACGTCCCCAACGTGTGCTCCGCCCCGCCCTCGGGATCCACGCAGACCTCCACCGAATCGCTCCGCCAGTGCCCCTTGATGTCGTCCGGAGCAATGTTCGACACCACGACGTCGTCCACGACGCGAACTTCCACCCACAGGTTGGCCCCGTCGTGGGCGGCCCGAAACGCCGCCGAGACATCGGCAGCGTTCGTCACCGTTCCTTGCCAGGTGTTCGTGTGCGGGATGTCTATGGCGGGAATCGCCCGCCACGCCGCGTCCGCCACGTCCGTCCCCAGGCCCGGCGGCGCCACCTTCACGATTTCGAGCCTTGGCACGACATGCAGCCGCACCTCCGCCCGCACCGGCTGGCCCCCAATGTCCCCGGCAGCCACCAACGTCGCGTCGCCACCGCCCGTCGGCGCTTCAACCTGCACGATGCGAAACCACTCCGGCTGGGCCGCCACGCCCACGTCCAGCTCCCGGGGCTGTACCGTCCACCCCGGCGGGGCTTGCAACCGGAGCCGGCCCTTCGGCGACCCGGGCGGATCCACAATCTCCAGGGGCACCGGCGTCGCCTCGCCCGCCACCACCGGAACGTCCGGGTCGAACGTCGTCGCCGCCGCACCGATCCCCTGCTCCTCCACCCATTCCTCATAACGCGACACCGCGCGCCGCGGCAGGAAGCGAACCTTGACGGGCGGCGCGGGTCGCCTCGGCGAGGACGCCGACACGCGTGGCGGCACGTCGCCGGGCACCGGCAAACCACGGAAAACGTCCGACTCCTCGGGCTCGAACGACACCACGGACTTCACCAACTGCAATCGTTGTGGCCTCAGGAACCATGGGGCGGACCCGATGTTTCCGAAGCCCTGTGACCGGTGCAGCGCCAAGGCCTCGCCGGCGATCCGCGCTGGAATGCGGCCGTCGGCCAACGCGTTCGTCCCCGGCAGCACGGCCATGAATGGCCCGGCGCCCCCGAAATACAGCTTCCGCGGCCGCCAGGGCCGCAATCCCTCCCTCTTCAGTTGGGCCGGGAAGGCGTCCGGGTCCGCCGCCACATCGAAGGCCTCGACCGCCAGCCATCCTGCCGCCTGGTGATTGCCATGCTGCCCAGGGGACGGGGCCGGGTTCATCGTGAGGACGACCTCCGGCCGGACCGATCGCACCACGCGCACGAGTCGCTCCAGGGTCTCCTCGTGGCCCCACTTCTCCAGCGTGACCGCCAGGCTCTCCGTGTACGCAAAGTCCTCCCGGTCCAGGAACCAGCACCGGCGCACCCCCATTTGCCCAAGGCACGCCCTCAGCTCCGCCTCCCGCAGCATCCCCAGCGCCCGACCCGACTGACGCCCCACCATGTTGCCGCCGCCCTCGCCACGCGTGGCATAGACATGGTCCACGCGCTTGCCCTGGCGGAGCGCCAGGTCCG
>JBJSZF010000555.1:0-18099 GCA_046090125.1 Verrucomicrobiota bacterium | reverse complement strand
ATGGCGGTGGGGCGGTCGTTGCGGGTTGGGACGGCCCAGTTGGAGACGGCGTGCCGTCTGCTGGGGGCGTTGAGGACCGCACAGGGGCCCGAGACGCGGTTGGGGGTGTTGCCGCCCGAGGTGCTGTCGCCGCCCGAGCGCGACCGCCTGATGCAGTCCGCGAAGGCGTGCATGGTGGCGTTGGTGGAGACGTGCTCGACGGGGCCGGAGTGCGACGGGGACCTGTTGGCGATCGTGATGGAGGGGACGTCCCGGTTGCAGTCGGCGTTGATGTGCATGGACGTGTCGGCGCCGGAGGTGACGTCGGCGGTGGAGACGCAGGCGGACCGGTTGTTGGCGAGCCGGGAGCGGGAGGCGGGCCTTGGGCCGGGAGGACGGGTGCTGTACCCGGAGGTGCTCCAGTTGGCGGGGGAAGAGAAGCTGGCGACGATCACGAGCAACCTGTTGTCGGCGCATGAGGCGTTGTTGTCGATTGGCCGGGGCAACGTGGCGGGCATGCAGCAGGGCGCGCGGGCGGTGCTGGTGGAACGGCGGCGACGGCTCCTGGAGCGGCTGAGAAGGGTCCTCACGGAGAGGTTTCCGGTGGAGGTCCTGCGGTGGGCAACGGTGGTGCACGACATCGGGCCGCAGTGGCTGAAGGTGCATTGGGATTTCCGGAACCTTGGGATGGGCGAGGTGCTGGCGGAAGGGGCGGAACGGCTGGATGGAACGTTGGGTCCGGTGACGGTGGCGGGGGACGAGGCGGACGTGATGCGGTTGTGGGTGGACGCGAGCCGGAGGATCCAGGCGACGCTGGTGCCTGCGACCACGATCGAGGGGAGGGTGTACAAGCAGTTTCTCGACGCACGCGAGACGGATGGCGAGCGCTACGGGCGGATGATGTCCCTGATCCTCAGGTCCATGGGCGACCTGTCCATGTCCGAGGAACTCGTCACGCAGGTGAGCGATGCGCTTCGGACGCGGTTGGCGGCGGATTACATGGCCCTGATCCAGCGCTTCCCGGACCCGGAGGCGACGAACCGGGTGGACGTGAAACGGGTCCGGCTGGAGTTGCTGCGGACGACAGTGTTGGTCCGGCAAATGGCGGCGGCGGGCCAGTTGGGGCCTGGGCCGGGGCCGGGGCGGGTGGCGGCTCCGGCGGGCGGGGGTGACGCGGCGGACGTGGCCATCGAGCACTTTCGCTCGTCGTTGCCGGGCTGGGTTCGCTTGCTGACGAACGGGGTGGTGGACGGGAGGCAGTGGTGGGCGTCGCTGGACGTGGCGCGGGGCCTCGCGGAACTGGCGGGGGAAGAGCCCGCCGGATCGGCCTTGCGCGCGACGGCGCTGGAAACGTCGGACATGGCGCTGGACGCGACGCGTGGGTTGCTGGCGGGCCTTGCGACGTCGGCGCGCGCGCGGCCGTCGCTGCCGGACTTGCCGTTGCCGGGGAAGGTGCGGGTGTCGCGGGTGTTTGGCGGGTTGCGCGTGGACACGGCGGCGCGGTTGGTGGAGGCGGAGTTCGGCGGGAAGCTGGAGCTGCCGGACCTCGGGGACGCGTGGTTTTCGATCGAGCGCGCGCGGATGGACAACCGGTTGAACGTGGCGTTGGACGCGGCCTTGGGCGGGTGGCGGCCGGCGGGGCCGCTGAGCATCACGAGCCTGTCCGCAAGCCTTGCGGGCGGCCCGGGCGTGCCTTTCTCGTTCAGGGGGAGCGGGCGCGGAAAGATCGACGGGGGGCCGGAGATTGGGTTGAGCATGGCGTGGTTGCCGGACGTGCCGGAGCTGCGGTTCGACGCGGAGGGCACGGGGTTGGCGTCGTGGCGGCTGGGCGACGACCTGGTGTTGATGGACGGGGGCCTGGGCGTTTCGGTGAACCCGAGTGCCCGCGGCGGCGAGCTGCGGCTGGGGGGCAGCGTGGGGATGCTGCGACGCGACACGAGCCGGCCGTTGCCCACCAACGCGGTCGATGTCCGGCCGGAGTTGTTCCAGTGGGTGGCGTCGGACGTGCGCGGCGCGGTGCGCGTGGACGCGGGCGGGTCGGGCTCGGTGGTGTTGCAATCGGGCAAGCTGACGCTGCCGCCGTGGTTTTACCCGACGAACTTGGACGCCCAACTGTGTCCGTTGCCGTCGGGCGCGACGGCGGGCACGACGGTGCAGATTGATCCGGCGCGTCCGTTCATGGCGGAGCTTCAGGTGCCCGTGGGTGGAGGAGGAAGCCCGACGCTTCGATTGACGGGGGGCGACCTGAAGCTGGGGCGGTTTGGCGTGGCTCCGCCGGGGTTGCCGGGGTTGGAGGCGGCGGTGTGCAGCGCGACGCTGCGGTTCCCGGAGAATGGGTTGCCGCACCTGACGAACGTGTTTGGGAGCCTTCGCTTGCCGTTGCCGGGCCAGACGAACTTCGTGGACCTGACGGACGCGGTGCTGCGGATGGACGGCTGGCCGGAGGGCAGGCTGTCGTTGCGGAAGGACCAGAGGTTGGTGTCGGCGGGGGGCGTGTTCGAGGTGGTGGCGTTGGGGCGCGAGACCAACGGATGCACGGGGACGATGCTGGAGCTGCACGCCCCGACGATGGCGAACGCGATGCCGCGCGTGCGGGTGGGCGGCGGGCTGCGCGTGGTACTGGATCCGAAGTTGATGACCAACCCGACGAACGCCACGGAGCGGGTGTCGGGCTGGGGCTGCGGCACGTTGGAATGGACGCCGGGCTTGGCCCCGACGCTGGTGGTGGAGGGGCTCGGGATTGCGGGGACGTTCCGGCTGGGGGAGGCGGGCCCGATCCTGCGCGGGGTCGCGTTGAACCTGGAGGGATTGGAAAACCTGTTCGCATTGTCCGAGGAGCGGACGTTCCGGATCACGCTGGATGGGGCGCTGGACCTAACGGCGACGAGCCCGCCGGGGCCGTTGGTGGGGATGAAGGGTGCGGCGTTCGAGTTCTTCGACTGGGCGCAGCCGCCGCGTTTCCGCGTGCCGTCCGAGGTGGAGGTTTCGAGCTTTTCGCTGGGGGGTGGATTGCCGGTGTCGGTGAAGCGGATGGTGTTCCGGTTCCATGAGCCGGCATTGCCGTTGGCGCGGTTGTTCGAGCCCTCGAACCTGGGCATCACGCTGAGCGCGCACGTGGCGATCCCGCAGGACAGCCCGTTCCTGGAGGGCGACATCGACGACCTGACGGTGTCGTTTGGGTCGGATGGCGTGCCGCGTTTGGAGGGGGTGGAGACGGTGTGCCTTGGGGTGCAACCGTCGGACATCCCGCCGTTGAAGGACCTGGGCGGCCGGGTGTGCGTGGGCGGGTTGCGCGACGGGCCGTCGAAGCTGTGGTTGGCGGGGAGGCTCGGGGGAACGATGCAGGGCTATCAGGTGTCGGTGTTGGTGGCCTCGACGCTGACGCGGGTGCTTGGGGTGTGCGTCCAGGTGAACGCCGGCGCGGCGGGCGTGCCGCTGGGGCCCTCGGGCTTCCTTTGGACGGGGGCGGAGGCCGGGCTCAGCTTCTCCAACAGCGGCGGCGATCCCTGCGAGTTCACGACGTATTTCCGGACGAACTCGCTGGGCGAAATCGTGGGCTACCAAGGCCCGGCGCTGGATGGGCCGCAGGTGCCCGGCATCCCTTGGGCGGACTTCACGGCGTCGGTGCAACGCCTGCGCCAACAGGCGGCCGCGTTTGCCACGACGGTGCCCACGCCGTCGTTGCCGCCGATGCCATCGTCCCAGGGCTCGGCCGCGCGTGGGACGGCGGCCCCTGCGGGCGGCGACATGGATTGCCCGGGCGATTGCCCGCCGGCCACGGTGAACCTCTTCTGCCAGCCGCATCCGGACGAGGCACAGTTCCCGGGCCGCGTCATTGCCAAGTTCTCGAGCATGGACGAGGCGACGCTGACGAACGCGACGGGCCTGACGCGCAAGGTGTTCCTGGATGCCGGGGACGACGCAGCAGCGTTGGCGCGGCGGGTGGCGGCGGCCATCTCGGCGGCGGTGGGTGCCCGGGTGCCGATGGCGACGGTCCCGTTGCCGCCGTCGGCGGTGGACGAGCTGAACCGGATGCGGGCGGAGGGGTTGGCCCGGATGCAGGCATGGATCGAAGGGGAACTTCAGATCCGGTTTGGCGAGGCAAAGGGACAGGCGGGCGGGAGTGGAGAAGCAGCGGCGAATGCGATGTACGACGCGATGGTGAGGATGGCGTATGCGGGAGCCCCGTGCCTGGACGTGACCCTGACGGCGGCGGGCAACTTCAGCTACGCTGGCATCTCGACGTTTGCCTACGTGCAAGGCAAGGGCGTGGTGAGCACGGCGGGGTCGGCCGGGGTGGTGGGGACGGCGTTCGTGGCGGGCGTGCCGTTGGGGCGTGCGAAGGTCTTCGTGGCGGGAACGGACGCGCAGGGGTTGCCGAACCCATCGTTGTGCGGGGAGATCTGGGCGGGGTTCGGGCCCTTGGACGTGGGCTTGGCGCGACTGGCCTACGAGTGCCCGGGATGCGTCACCGAGCTTCTGGGATTGCTGCCGGACATGGCGGCGCTCCTGGGGGAACCGCTCTTGCAGGACATCCTGACGCGTGCGACGGGCCGGTCGTTTGGAAGGGTGTCCAAGGCGACGTTGCTGGCGGCGTTGCGACGTCCCGTGGGCGAGGGAGTGGGGGGCGTCGTCCTGAGCGGGCAGGATCGGATGCAGGTGTTGGCGGTGCTGACGGGGCTGACGGAGGACCTGGCACGCCGGGCTCCGCAGGGATTTGTGGCCGACCTGATGCGGCTGTTGCAGGCGCGGACGGGGGCCGTGCAGCCGCGCGTGGTGCTGTGCGGCGAGGTGGCCCCGAGGTTGTTCGGGTTCCAGTTGGTGCCCGGCGGACCGCTTGCTGGCATCCAGGCCGAGTTCACGCGGGGACGGTTTGCGGCGTCGTATGAGACGTCGTTGAGCCTGCTGCTGAGCCCGTTGTTCCCGGTGTTCACGCCGGGCGACACGGCCACGATGACGATGGCATGGGAATATCCGGACCCGTACGAGGTGATGTTCGCCGGGTTGACGGGCGGGTTCGGGTCGCCGGAGCGCGCGGCGGAGCTGGCGCGCAGGCTGGCGGAGAACTCGCTGGTGAACACGGGAATCGGGTTCGCCTACCAGTTTCACCCGTTGGGCATGCAGGTGGCGGACGCGGCGGCGCGCGTGATCCTGCCGAACCTGACGGATCATCCGGAGCGACGCGGCCCGGGCGACCCGCTGCGGTGGAAGCCCCCGGAGCAACGCGGCGTGCCGGGGCTGCCGTCGCGCCGAGACCTGTTGCTGGCGGCGACGTCGTCCGGGCGGCTGGGGAACGTGGTGGGTTGGAAGGGAACGGAAGACGACCTGTTCCTAGCGTACCCGGACGGGGAGGCGCATCAGGCGGTGCGGCTGTTGCTGCGGACGAACGCGTTGTCGCGGGATTACTTCCCGCATGGCGGCATTGCAGGCGCGGCGCAGTTGGCCCCGCCGCGTGCGCTGGTGGAGGGCGTGCCGCCGGCCTTGTTGGCCACGGTGGCGGATGGCTCGGCCAATCCGCTGGAACGATTCAGCGCGTTGCAGACGCTGGTGAAGGATTACCTGCTGACGACGCGGACGAACGGTCAGCTTGCGTTCTACCTGCCTGCGCCCAACCCGCCCGTGTTGTTCAACCCAGACGGGACGCGCGCGCTGGACCCGAAGGTGGGTGGGCCGTCGGAGCTGCTGGCGTCGCTGCGGGGGATGTCGGCCGAGGTGTTGCGATTGCCGCCGCACTTGTATCGGACGGACCTGGCGTTCCTGGGCGGTCGGCTGGACGGGACGTTGCTGGGGGTGCCGATGGGCAACGCGCAGGTGTTTGGAAGCCTGCCGGTGGGCGCGTCCGAGGGCGTGCTCCAGATCGAGGCGGGCCTGGCGGAGGGATCGTGGCTCCGGCAGTTCGCGGACGAGGCCCGCGTGGTGGCGGAGGTGAGGCAACGGCCCGCGAAGCCCATCGAGCAGGCGTTTGGCGAGCTGCTTGAAAGCATGGCCAAGGCCACGGATGCGGAGAAGGCGGGTTGGGTCGTGCAGGGCCTGGCGCGATTGAACGACTCGTTGCCGAAGGCGCGGGTGAGCGCGCGGATCGCGGGGTTCCGCTTCCCGCCGGGTTATGCCGGGTTGTTCCAGGCGGCCCCGGGGGCGGTCTCGCTGGAGCTGGCGGCGTTCTCGCCGTGGTACAACCCGGCGGCGCGAGGCGACACGCCCATGGCGTCGGCGGAGCGATGGGGCGGGATCGCAATGCGCGGGGACGTGCGCGTGTTGGGGGCGCTTGACGTACGGGGATTGGAGCTGGGCGCGGTGCCGTTGCCCGGCGGCGGGGTGGCGTTGACGGGCATGGTTCCCGTGCCGCCCTTGGAGGCGGGCATCTTCCGGGTGGCGGCGGCCGACGGCGGGCCGATGCGGTTTGCGGTGACGCCGGAGGGGATGCGCCTGGTGGACGGGGCGGTGCTGACGATCGCCGGGACGCCGTTGCGGGCAGGGCGCGGCGCGGCCCCGGCGGGCGGCGACGGGATCGCGTTGGCGGGGTTGCAGTTGGCGGGGGATGGCAGCTTCCGCGCGGCGTTGCCGGAGAAGATGCGGCTGGTGTTGGGCGGGCTGGAGGTGACGGGGTTGACGGGCGCGGCGCTGGTGCGCGGGAGCGACGGGGTGATGCGACTGGAGTTTGGGGGACGGCTGGGGGGCGGCGACTTCCCGACGTGGGAGGTTGCGGGGACGTTGTCGAGCGGCGGCACCGTGGACGTGGGAGGCCGTCTGGCGGCAGGGACGGTGATGGGATTCCCGTTGGGAGGCTTGGAGACGCGGCTGGAGGGATCGTTGTCCGGCGGGGTGCGATGGCGCGTGGACGGGGACCTGTCGCTGCCGGAGGTGGACGTGGTGCGGTTGTCGGGGCAGGCGACGACGTCGGCAGGGATGGAGTTGGCGACGACTCTTGGGCGCGTTGGGTTTGCAGGGTTTGGGCTGGAGCCTGCGTCGTTCCGGCTGGGCAAGGCGGGGCTCGGCATCGCGGGAACAACCGTGTTGGGCGGGGCATCCCTTGGGTTCGAGGGGCGTGCGAGCGCGGATGGACGGTGGGCGTTGACGAATCGGATGACGGCTTCGGGCGGGTTCCGGGGCTTCCCGAGCGGGGGCTTCACCAACGTGCTTCTGCGCGGCGGCGGGGATTACGCGGCGTCGGTGAAGGCGTCGGGGCCGAGGGCGTACTGGCGGCTGGATGACCGGATGGAACTGGGGACGGCGCGGGCGGCGGACGCGGTGCCGGGCGGGGCACGGGGAACGTATACGGGCCGGTTTGCCTTGGGGCAGACCGAGCAACCGTTGTCGGACCTGGAGAATCGGTCGGTGTGGTTCGCGCCGACGGATGCGCGGGTGCCGTCGTGGGTCCACTTCGGGGGCGGCAACGCGTGGATGAACTTCCCGAAGGTCACGGTGGAGGCGTGGATGCGCGTGACGCGGTTCACGGCGGAAGGGCAGGCATTGGTTTCCAAGGGGGACACGGCGTGGGGCCTGCAACGGCACGGGATGACGGACCGGGTGTCGTTCCACACGGCGGGGGTGGACGGGGACGTGGACTTGGTAAGCACGCGCGGGCTGGAGGATGGGCGGTGGCATCACGTGGTGGGGGTCTTCGACGGGCGCGCGAAGGCGTTGTACGTGGATGGCGCGCTGGACGCGTGGCAGGCGAACGGGGGAGCGGTGGCGTCGAATGGCTCGGATGTTTGGGTGGCGGGCAATCCGGAGCGCGCCGGGCGTGAATGGGGCGGATGGCTGGACGAGGTGGCGGTGTACGACCGGGCGTTGGCTCCGGCGGAGGTGATGGCCCACTTCCTGGCGTCGGGCCGTGCGGGATGGTGGGTGGGCGGGCGGTTTGCGTTCGGGGACGGGCTGCCGAGCGGCGCGGTGGGGCAGTGGACGTTCTCGGGTGCGGCCGGCGTGGATGGGGGCGTGGCGTTGGGGGCGGAGGCGGTTGGGATGTCGTTTGCGGGCTATCCGTTGCCCCGGGCGACGTTCGGGTTCGCGGGGCGACCGGGCTCGGCCCCCGCGTTGACGATGGCTTCGGCGTTTTCGGTGCCGGGCTTCGACGAGCCGGTGGAGCTGGCGGGAGCCATCGGGCCGGGGGGCGGGTTCCTGCTGGAGAGCGCGGCGGGCATCCGGCGCGTGGTGGGTGGGCGCGAGGTGGTCGTGGATGGGCGCCTGGCCATGGACGAGCGGCGGTTGTCGGGCCGGGGCCGGGTGACGTTTGGGGCGGTGGGGATCGACGTGCAGATGGAACGGGCCACGGGCGGCGCGTTGACGGCAAGCGGGAGCACGGGCGACGTGGACACGCAATGGGTGCGGGTGCTGCCCGGGGTCGAACGGCCGGTGGGCCGGTTGCGCTGGAGCGCCGCCGCGTGGTTCTCGGAAGGGCGCTGGGGCGGCAACGTGTCGGGCACGGTGGCGGGTTGGAACCCGTCGGACACTCCACCGGGCCGGATCGAGGACGTTCCGAACAACGCGCTCCTGAGCCCGTGGGCGTTCCGGGCCGACGTGAGCCCGAGGCCGTGGTTGGGCGAGCCGATCCAAGTGTCGCTTCCCTCGTCATTCACGGCGGTGTTGCCGCCGGGCGTGGCGGCGCAGCTTTCCTCCAAGTTTCAGTTTGACCTCCAACGACCCTGAAGGGTCCTGACCCAAGACATGAAGACCAGGCACTACATCGTGGCAACGCTCCTCGCGGGGAGCATGGTGGCATGGGCGCAACAATTTGATCCGGGCAGCGACGGATCGTTTGGCGACTTTGTGTCGAAGCCGGGGCCGAACGTGGTGGCGTTGCCATCGGATGGCGTGCTGCGTTGCCGGACGTTCACGGTGCAGGGCGGGCACGTCGTGGAGTTCAGCCCGAACAAGGCGAACACGCCGGTATGGATCGTGGCGACGGGCGACATCGTGGTGGAGGGCTTGATCAACGTGTCGGGTCGCCGGGCGGAGACGGGTTCGCCCAGCGGGGGCTTGCCCGGCCCGGGCGGATTTCGCGGGGGCAACGCGCGGACGGACGGGCAGCAGGGCGGCGCGGGGCATGGCCCAGGCGGCGGAATGGGCTATGCGGGCCCGGCCAACTCGTTTGACGGGTCCCAGGCGGTGGCGGCGGGTTGCGGCGGATATCGGGTCCGCTTTGTGAACGACCGCACGGACAGGAACGGCGCGCCCTATGGCTCGCCCACGTTGATCCCGCTGACGGGAGGTTCCGGCGGCGGGGGCGGTTGGGAGATGCCGGGCGGCGGGGGTGGCGGGGCCATCCTGCTGGCGTCGGCGACGCGCGTGGTGGTGGCTGGCGAAATCCGGGCGGAGGGCGGGCCTGGTGGGGAATCCAATGGCGGGAGCGGCGGGAGCATTCGGCTGGTGGCTCCCACGGTCACCGGCGGCGGGGTGTTGAGCGTGTTCAGTCAGAACGCGCTTTCGCCGGGGCGCATCCGGCTGGATGCGTACAACGCGTCGGTGGGCGCATTCGACACGCGGGGCGTCCCGCCGGCCGTGGGGTCGTTGATGGTGACGGGGCTGAACCTCGCCGGCGCCCCCCGGTTGTCGGTGGTTCAACTCGGCACGATGGCCTTGGTGGCGGGCGAGTCCGGCGTGGTGTCAGTCACGCTTCCGCCGGGGTCCAACCCGAGCCAGAACCTGGTCGTGGAGGCGGCGAACTTTGGGCGGAAGGTGCCCGTGACGGTCGGGCTGATTCCGGACCACGGACCGCGGGTGAACGTGTTGGCGGAGATCGACAACACGTTGGGCGGCGTGACGCGGGCGACGGTGCCGGTGGCGTTCCCGTTGAACGTGACGACGCGGGTGGCGGTGTGGACGCGGTGACGGGAAGCGGTCCGGGGCGGAGGATCGGAGGGCTCACGGCCGGGACGCATCGCGCGGCGAGCGCACGGGCGGGCTTCGTCGCGGCGCGGTCGTAGGCGGCATGTTGGAGGCAGGGGGCTTGGGAAAGGCGGAGCGGAAGAGCCAGTGGCGGGTGAGGAGCTGGTTGATGTTGGAGACGAGGAGGCTGGTGTTGGCGGTGATGTTGGTGTCGCGGGAGAGCAGGACATTCACGTTGGTGAGGGCGACGTTGACGTTGGAGGCGAGGGTGGGGATGGCGCCGTTGATGTTGGTCACGAGCTGCCGGGAGGCGACGAGGGTGAGCTCGAGGGTGTTGGTTAGCATGGGCCACGTCTCGCGGAGCTGTGCGGTGAGGTCGCGGGTGTTGGCGAGGACGGCGTCGAGGTTGTTGGTGAGGCCGGGGAGGGTAAGTCGGGCGGTTTCGAGCACTTGGCCGACTTGGTTGGTGATGCCGGGCAGGGCTCCGCGGGTGACCTCAAGGGTTTGTTGCAACTCGGCCAGCATGGCTGGGAGACGGTCGTCCACGGTGGCGGCAATGCGCTCGAGGCGGCCCACCACGCGCTGGGCCTGCGCGACGAGCGTCTCGGACTGGTCCAAAGGGAGAAAGTAGCCCTTGGAGCCCTTCACGGGCTCGTAGCGGAGCAGTTGGTTCGTGCGATCCGGGCCCGGCGACGCAAAGGCGAACTTTGCCAACAAGACGCCCGGCTTGCCGTCCGGCGTCCTTCCGTAGGTCAGGGTTCCCTTGCCGCTCCCTTGCTTCACCTCCAAGGCGGTGCCGCCGAGGAGGTCCACCGGGAAGCCGGCGATGCGAATCGTGGCGTCGCTGCCGACGTAGCCGGGGAACTCGGAGCGGTCGTCAGACCGAATGCGAAAGCCCACGAAGACGTTGAAGCCATTCGTGGCGAGGTAGTCCCACGAGTTGCGTTCCTCGAGGTTGATGGCGGTCACTTCCGTGACCTCGCCCACCTTGAAGCCCATGAGGTTGACCGGGGAACCGGACTTCAAACCCGAGGCATCGGGCAGGTATGTGAAGTAGGGCACCTCCACGACGAACCATCCCCGGGCCTTCGCCGTCCGCTGCAGGTACAGCGCGAATGCCAGCGTCATGAGGAGCGCCGTCGTGGCCAGAAACAAGCCCACGTACCATTCCGCGCGGCCCATGCGGGTCCGCAATTGCGGCGTGAGGTCCTTGAGTCCCATGTGTGTCGATTCCTATCCGTGGGTTGCAGTGCCCGCCAGCCATGGCTGGTTCAGCGAGGCAAGATCGCTCAGCCGTCCAACGTCCCGCCATTGGCCTTGATCCATCCAGGCGCACCGTGCTTGGGCTCCCCAATCGGGCATCGCGCTGGGCGTGGTAGCCGTCATGGCCAGCGTCAGGCCCCGGCCCCCGAGCATGGGACATCCCTGGCGCAACCCATCCAGGTAATCTTGCCACCACCGTACATGCGACGGATCCAGGCCGGCCAACGGGTCGTCCAACAGCAAAAGGTCCGGTCGCAGGACCAAGGCCCGGATCAAGGCGACGCGACGCGCCCAGGCTGGGTTCAGCCTTCCTGCGGCTTCCATGGCCCACCGGGACAGGCCCGCATCCGCAAGCCATGCGGCCACCTCCGTCTCCACGGCCGACGGCGTGGCATTTCCGAGGTAGCACAGGGGCAGCGCCACGTTCTCGAACACCGTCAACCCCGGGAACACGCGACCTCGCCCGTCGAAAACCAATCCCACCCGCCGCCTCAGGGACACGAGATCATCGCCTTCCAACCCCTCCCACTGCTGGCCCATGACGTGGAGCCTGCCCGCAGCCAAGACCCGCAACCCCGCCACGGTCTCCAACAGGGCCGACTTGCCCGCGCTCATGGGACCCGCCAGCACCCATGCCTCGCCTGCCCGAACCACCCAATCCACGCCGCGGATCCATGGGCCGCCAACCGCGTCGCCGGCGCCCACGGAGGCCGCCTCCATCTCCACGAGCACCTCTGGAGGTTCCCCGAACATCACAACGCCAAGTACACCGGCACGAACAACCCATCCAGCAGCACGCACGCCACCACCGTGTGCGCCACCGTCCGCGTCGTGGCGTCGCCCACCTCCTCCATGCGCAACGGCCGCGCCAGCCCATGGAAGCAAATGATCATCGACGTCAGCACGCCGAACCCAGCCGTCTTGAGCGCCAGCAAGGGGAAATCCACCCAGGACAACGCCCCGGCCACGGCCCCTGCGAACTCGGCCGGCGTCATGGAAAGCCCCCGCACAAAGGCCACCACGTAGCCCGCGCCGAGTGCGGTCATCACCAGGTAGGCCGTGAGGCACACGATGGCCGCCGACATGCCCACCAACCGCGGCACCACCAGGTAATGGACCGGGTCAATCCCCAGCGCCTCCAACGCCTCCACCTCGCCCATCGCCCGGGCCATGCCCAGCTCCGCCACCGTTGCCGTGCCCACCCGCGCCAGCACTACCAGCGCGGCCGTCAACGGGGCCAGTTCACGCACCACGACCGTCGCCAGCAACGATCCCACCAGGTCGCCTTGCCCGACTTGCACGAGCAGCAAGGTGGTCTGGGAAACGATCAGGGCGCCGATGGCGACGCCCAGGAAGCAGATGATCGGAAGCACCCGCACGCCCGCGCGGTCCACCTGCGCCTGCACCATCGGCCCGATCACCCGCGTGGCATGGCGTCGTTGTGTCACCAGTGTTGCCAATGCAATCAACGTGAACGCCCCCACCTGCCGCGCCGTGTCGATCCCCATCCCCAGCCACGGCATCCTTGCCATCCACTGCGCCCCATGTCCGCCAACCGTTCCGCCGGGTTTCCCCGCCTCGGGTGCCGCCGCGCCCGGGTTCGCCGTCGAGGTCGGGGCCGCGTTCATGGTTGGCGCCGTGCCTCCTCCAAGGCCTCGTCGAGCTTCCGCTTCCTCTCCACCCGGATGGCCAAGGCCGCGCCATCCCGGTCCAGCACCCGCACCAAGGGCGATGGAAGCGTGGCAAGGTCCAACCGGCGGTAGGCCTTCCAGGCCTCCTCGACGCGCCCAGCCCCGTTGAGGGCTTCAAACCATGCCACTGCCAGCATGGAACGTTCCGCAGGCTCCTTCACAACCGGATCCAGCAACCGCAGCAACGTCTCCGCCTTCTGCGTCCGGCCCAACCGTGCCTCCGCCCATGCCGTCAACAGTTGCCCCCTCCGCCCGCCCTTCAGCATCACGGCGTCCTCCTGCAACAAGCCCAGAACCTCCTCGGCATCCCGGCCCAGCACCAACACGCCCCAGGCCCGGTCCAGCGCCAGCCCCACGTCCCCGGGAGCCAACTTCGCAGCCCGTGTCGTCGCGGCCATCCACGACTCCGTGTCTCCCGACGCCATCGCGGACCGCATGCGCAGCCGCCAGTACGCCGCGTCCGCCCCAAAGGAACCCTCCACCGTGCGCAGCCACGAGTCCGCAAGGTTGAGGCATCCCACGTGGTCAAAGACCCGGCACCATTCCATGGTCACCTCATGCCGGGGCAGGGGCGTCTTGGCCATGCGCTCCCACTCGCGACGGGCCCCCGCCGAGTCCCCCCGTGCGTCCAAGCCCAAGGCACGCAATGCATGACCCAGGCTATCCCAATCCCTCAGGCTTCGCGTCCCAGCCAGCAAACCGTCCCCCACCTTCTCCGCGAGGTCCCAGTCCCGGTTTTCCAGCACGAGGGTCGTCGTCTCCATCCAGCACGAGGGCGCGTCCCATTCGAGTGCCGCCCGCTGCAAGGCATCCTTCGCGCGGGCCACGTCGCCATTGCGGCGCAGCCATTCAACCCAAGGCCGAACCTCTCGCCACTCGGACGGCTGCGGCCAATCCTTGGCCCGCCCTGCCCCGGACTCGGACCCGCCCTCCCCATGGCGAAGCGCATCCTCCCGCAGGACATCCATCAAGCGAGCCGCCCCAGCCTCCCGAAGCCGTCCCAAGGCCTCCGCCGCCAACTCTGCGTCCGACCGGGCCACGGCACACGCCATCATCAGCCGGAGGGCCGCCAGCGCTCCTTCCCCGCCCCCTGCCGCCGCCGTGCGCATGTCCGCCAGCAGGTTCGTCATGCCCGGTCCCGCCCCATCCTTCGCAGCCTTCCATGCCCCACGAGCAATCCTCGCCGTGTCGTCCTGCCGCCCCGTCGTGGTCAAGACCGCCCCAACCTCGTCCCAGTCCCCATGGTCGGCGGCCGTCGCGAGGTAAAGCCCAAGGCCCGACTCGTGCAATCGATCCGCCCAACGCCCAGCCAGGCGCCATTCGTCGCCTCGGTCCGTCACGCGCAGCGACACGCGCAGCAGTCGCCCCACGTCGGCCGAGTTGGTTCCCGCCGCCGCTGGAAGCCGCATGGCCGTCTCCAACGCCGTCCTCCAAACGGGCTTGCCAACGCCGGGCCCCGGATCTGCCAGCAGCGAGTCGAGGTAGCCGCGCATCGCATTCAACGAGCCCGGCTCCCGCTCCAGCCTCTGCCTCCACGCGTCCACCCCCGGCTTGAAGCCCGCCAGGCCCGGCGTCCCCATCGAGCGATCATGCCATCGGCATGCCATCCAATCCAAGCCGCTGACGCGCCACGCCCGTCCATCCGGAAGCGGCGCGGCGGGCACCCACCGAGCCAGCAGCAACATGGCGCCCAAGGCCACGCACCCGGCCAAGATCAGCATCCGGGGTCCCCATGGGTTCCTCTTCTCCACCACCAACACGCCTCGCCTCTGGCCCAAGGACGCCCCGTCATCGGGCTGGGCATGGAAGGGTCCGTCGCCCCTGCTCATGACCCCTCCCCTTCCCCTCGCCTAACCCGAAGCCACTCGGCGCCTTCCGACGCCTCCAAAGCCGCCCCTTGGAGCGCGGCGGGCACCACCACAAAGTCACCGGGCATGGCCGACACGGTGACCCCGCCCGCCGTCACGGCCACCACGCCACGCACCGGAGCCACCATCCATGCGCCCGCCCCGCCGGCCTCGTGTCGCCGGCCCGATGCCCCCACATGGTCGATGTCAAACAACTCATGCCGAACCAGCGGCCGCACACGTTGCTGTTCGCTCCCGATGAATTCCCGCGAAGCCAGCGTCGGCGTGGTATCCGAGAAGTCGATGGAGCGCATCGCCTCGGCGAGGTGCAACGCCCTCGGTCGCCCGTCCAATCCCACCCGGTTCCAATCGAACACGCGGTACGTCGTGTCGCTGTTCTGCTGGATCTCCAGGATGACCAGCCCGCGCCCCAGCGCATGGACCCGGCCGCTCGGGAGAAACAACACGTCCCCCGCCGTCACCGGCAGTCGATGAAACAACCCGGCCACCGTGCCGTCCCGCGACCTCCGCTCGAATTCCTCGGGCGTCGTCCCGGGTAGCACCCCAACGTACACCGCCGCCTCCGGGCTCGCCTCCGCCACGTACCACATCTCTGTCTTGGGCTCGCCCCCCAGCTCCGCCGCCCGATGCGCCGGCGGATGCACCTGCAACGACAGGTCGTCCCGCGCATCCAGCAGCTTGCACAACCACGGGAACCGCATCCCGGCTCGACCGTCCGCACCCCACAACCCCGCCGGATCCGACGCCATCAACTCGGACAGCGTGCGCCCGGCCAACGGCCCCTCCGACACCACGCTCGGGGCCTCGCGCCGGTCGCAGACCTCCCACGATTCCCCAATCCTTCTCCCCTCCGGCAAGGTCCGCCCAAACAGCCCGCCGAGACGGTCCCCTCCCCACACGCGTTCCTGGTAAATGGGCCGGAAGGTCAAGGGATGCCACGGTATCATTCAGGATCCTTTTCTTGCGCAGGGTCTGCTGCTGCCGCTGCTGCTGCCGCTGCCGCTGCCGCTGCCGCTGCCGCTGCCGCTGCTGTTGCTGTTGCTGTTGCTGTTGCTGTTGCTGTTGAAGGTCCTCGTCGTGCGGGTCACCCGGTGGAGTGGCTGCCTGCCATCGAACTTGCGGCCCTCATGCCGCGACGTTTCCAGGTTCCAAGTAGTGTCCAAAACCGCGGAACTTCCGATACCGCGCCGCCAGCCGCTCCTCCTGGGTCAGGGCGAGAACCTCGCCCAAATGGCGGTCCAACGCCTCTTGCACGGCCGCTGCCGTCGCCTTGGCATCATGATGCGCCCCGCCCAGCGGCTCGGGCACCACCTCGTCCACCAACCCCAGCCCCTTCAGGTCCCCCGCCGTGATCTTCAGCGCCGCCGCCGCCTCGGGCGACGCCTTTCGATCCTTCCAAAGGATCGCCGCGCAACCCTCCGGGCTGATGACCGAGTAATAGGCGTTTTCCAAGATTAACACGCGGTCGGCCACCCCAATGCCCAACGCCCCACCCGAACCGCCCTCGCCAATGACGCAGGCGATCACCGGCACTTCCAGCAACATCATCTCCCGCAGGTTCACCGCGATGGCCTCCGCAATGTGCCGTTCCTCGGCACCCACACCGGGATACGCCCCCGCCGTGTCAATCAACGTCACCACCGGCAGCCCAAACTTGTCCGCCATCCGCATGAGGCGCAGTGCCTTCCGATACCCCTCGGGATGCGCCGACCCGAAGTTGCGCAGGATGTTCTCCTTGGTGTCTCGCCCCTTCTGAGTGCCGATCACCACCACGCGACGGCCGCCCAGCATCGCGAACCCGCCCACCACCGCCCGGTCATCCCCAAAAAGGCGATCCCCGTGCAACTCCTCAAAGCCCGTGAACGCATGGTGCAGGTAGTCCAGCGTGTAGGGCCGACGTGGATGCCGCGCGAGCTGGACCCGTTGCCATGGCGTCAGGCCCGAATACACCTGTCGGCGAACCTCCCCGAGCTTCGCCTCCAACGATGCGATCTCCTCCTCGAAGCTCACCCCCAGGGCGTGCGTTTCCGGGTGCTGCCGCAGGTCGTCCAGCTTGCGCTGCAACTCCACGATTGGCTTCTCGAAGTCCAAGTGCTGCTTCATCGTTCAATGAGGTTCGGAAAACCTGCTTGGGGACGCTATCCATGCTCCTCCCACGCCCGCAACGATGGAGTTCCATCCCCCCTGAGGTCGGCAGGCTACCGAAAAAAGGAGTTCCTGCCAGGGAGCATCGAGACCGGAACGGTCGTCATGGGTCAGCGTCGCGTCCCCGATCCGACCGCATTGAAGCGGGTTGAGGGCGGTTTCGATGCCGCCCTTGAAGGGCCGACCGAACCCCAGGCAACGAGCCGAAACGTCCGCCGCAGGCGAGGCGTCGCAGCGTTGTCAGGCGCGACGGCGACGCTTCACGTTGAGCTGCGTCAGGGAATGCAGCAGCGCCGACTGGACCGTGGCCGTTTCCTCCTCGCTGAGCTTCTCTTGAAGCCGCGCCTCGGCACGCTTGCGGGCCTCCTCGGCGCGGGCCTCGTCAATGTCGTCCGCCTTGATCGCCATGTCCGTCAGGATCGCCACCCGACCCTCGGTCACCTCGGCAAAGCCATCGCCGATGGCGAGATAGAAGTCCTGGCCAGCCTTGCGGGCGATGATCTCGCCGGCCGCCACCTGGGTCATGAGGGGCACGTGCATCGGGTAGATGCCCAGCAGTCCCTCGACGCCAGGCAGCGTCACCATGTCCACGTCCTCCGAGTACACCTTGGCCTCGGGGGTGACGATTTCGAGCTTGAGCGTTGCCATCGCGTGTTTCTCCGGGCCGGCGCAGGGCGGCGACCCCGTGGGATCATCGCCCCGTCACAAGCCGCCTTACTCGTGGATCTCGTCGATCCCGCCCTTCATGTAGAAGTTGTTCTCGGCGATGTCGTCGTACTTGCCCTCGAGGATCTCCTTGAAGCCGCGCACGGTGTCGGCGACGGGGACCTGCTTGCCCTCGCGGCCGGTGAACACCTGCGCCACCGAGAAGGGCTGCGAGAGGAACTTCTGGATCTTGCGCGCCCGGAACACCGTGAGCTTGTCGTCGGGCGAAAGCTCGTCCATGCCGAGGATCGCGATGATGTCCTGCAAGTCCTTGTAGCGCTGCAACACCTTCTGCACGCCGCGGGCCACCGCGTAGTGCTCCTCGCCGACGATGTCGGGCGACAGGGCGCGCGAGGTGGAGGCTAGCGGATCGACGGCCGGATAAATGCCCAGCTCGGCGATGGAACGTTCGAGGACGATCGTCGCGTCCAAGTGCGCGAACGTCGTCGCCGGCGCGGGGTCCGTGAGGTCGTCCGCAGGGACGTACACCGCCTGGAAGGAGGTGATGGAACCCTTCTTGGTCGAGGTGATTCGTTCCTGGAGGTTGCCCATTTCGGCGGCCAGGGTGGGCTGGTAACCGACGGCGCTCGGCGTGCGGCCAAGCAGCGCGGACACCTCGG
>JBJSZF010000554.1:0-1051 GCA_046090125.1 Verrucomicrobiota bacterium | reverse complement strand
GTGCCCGTCGCGTGCGGGGCCTTCGTGACCTTCCATCCCTCCATGGGGTCCGTGGTGTCTTGGAAGCGCGGCCCGCGCGACGGCATCCCGCCCTATGTCTCCATGCCCTCGGTCACGCGCAGCGGCGGGCCGAACTTCCTCGGCGGCCAGCACGCGCCGTTCGTGATCGACGGCTCCCCGAACTCCGCCGGGTTCCGCGTCCGCGACGTGGTCCTGCCCGCCGACATCTCCGAGGGCCGCGCGGCGTCGCGCCGGCAGTTGCGCGCGGCGTTGGACGGGATGAAGCGCCACGCCGACAAGCTTGCAGACGATCCCGCCGTGGCGTTCGACCAATACCTCGCCCAGGGCGTCAGCCTGGTGCTGTCCGACAAGGCCCAGGCGGCCTTCGACATCTCGCGCGAGGACGCCAAGGCCCGCGATGCCTACGGGCGCAACGACTTCGGCCAACGCCTCCTCATGGCGCGGCGCCTCGTCGAGGTCGGCGTGCCGTGGGTCACGGTGAACTCCGGTGGCTGGGACCATCACACCAAGCTCTTCGACGCCTACAAGGGCGACCAGGTCCGCAACATGGACCGCGGCATCGCCGCGCTGATCCGCGACCTCGACGAGCGCGGCCTCCTCGACTCCACCCTCGTCGTGCTCCTGGGCGAGTTCGGCCGAACCCCCAAGGTCAACAAGGACGCCGGGCGCGACCACTGGCCCCATGCCATGTCCGTCCTCATGGCCGGGGCAGGCTGCCCGCGCGGGGCCGTCATCGGGGCCACCGACGCCAAGGGCTACGCCGCCTCCGACACCGTTCACAAGCCCGAGGACTTCACCGCCTCCATCTACCTCAAGATGGGCATCGACCCCAACGAGGTGCTCCACACCAACACCGGCCGGCCCGTCCAGCTCGTCAACAACGGGCGACGCATCCAGCAACTCTTCGCGTAGCGGATGCCCACCCGCCCTTCGCCCCACGGAGCGTTCCGGACGCGGGTTGCCATCGCCCTCGTCGCGCTGCCTTGCGTCCTCCCGGACGTCGCCCGCGCCGCCGTTCCCGTCCTCGACC
>JBJSZF010000553.1:0-7515 GCA_046090125.1 Verrucomicrobiota bacterium | reverse complement strand
GCGAGGGTTGGATGGGCGGAGGACGAGGAGGCCATTGCGGGCGTTGGGGCTGGTGGCGCAGTAGGCGTACTCGATGTTGATGCGTGCGTCGCCGAGGACGCGTGCGATGCGGGCAAGGGAGCCGGGCTTGTTGTCCCCATGAACCATGATGACCTCGCTTTCGACGACGAGCGCGCGTCGTTCCTCGAAGAGATGCAGCGCCTTGCGAGGGTCGCTGACCACCATGCGGACGACGACGTGGTCCACGGTGTCGGAGGTGGAGATGGCGTAGATGTTGATGCGGGCCTCGGCGAGCGCGTCGCACACGCGGGCAAGCGAGCCCGGCTTGTTGTCCAGGAAGAGCGCGAGTTGCGTCGTGAGTTCCATGGGAGGATTGGGCACGGAGGACCGGTCCTAGTTCAAGGATTCAATGGGCGGGCAGGCGGCGGGCGGTGATCCTGCGCCCGGTCGCACGAGGCACGTGCCCGTGGCGGCGGCCTGTGGACTCCGGCGGGCGCCTGGCTTGGGCTGCGCGGCGGGTCGTGAGGGCGCCGCAGCCGGACATGAGCGTCAAGGACCCATGGGACACAGCCCGCGTTGCCCGAGTTGCCCCAGCGTCCATGCGTACTCCGCCGCGAGCTGGTCCACGACGGAGGCCTGCTTCAGGTCGGCGGGCAAGACCTCCCACGTGTAGGTTTCCATCTCGAAGTGTTGGCAAAGGGACGGGTTGCGCTGGACCTCGTCGAGGACGCCCGACACGTGGTCCGCCGTAGTGGCGAATCCGTCGCGTGGCCGCGCGTGGAGGGGAACGTGAAAATGGATGCGCCATTCGTCGTCGTCGGCCGAAGGTGACGGCGGGGTGGCAAGGGCATCGTCCAGGTCCCAATGGCGTTGCAGCTCGCCGGATACCCGGCGCTCGACGACCTGATGGAAATAAACCGGGTCAAGGAACGCTCGCAGGGATTCCCGGGCCGCCGCCGTCGGATGGACGGCCAGGGCGTTGGAGAGGTGAAACTTGGAGATGCGGATGCCTGCGTCGCGGAGCCGCCCCAGTGCGACGGAGGGCGTCTCAAACTCCACGGCGAGGTGGCAGCAGTCGTAGTTGACGCCCAGGAACCGGTCGATGCGCCGGTCCCCGGGCCGGTCGTCGCGCATGCGTTGGAAGAAGGCGACGGTCTCCGCCGAGGTCTCGAGATGGCAACAAGGCTCCGGCTCCAGCCCAAGGTGAAGGTCTCGGCCGGAGTCGGCGGCGAGTCGTTCGAGGAAATCCACCGTGGCCCACAGGTGGTCGCGTGCGGACCTTTCGGCCTCGGCATCCAGGCGGAAGCCCTTCCATGAGACGGGGACCGTGCTGACGGAGCCTTGGATGGCGGGGTTGTCGGGCAGGAGTTCCACCAGGATTTGGAACAACCGCCGGGTGTAGGCCACGCGCTCGGGGCGGGTCCAGTCCGGCGCATAGACCTGCTCCTTCACGCGGGTGCCGTGGAACGTCCCAAAGGGAAACCCGTTGATGGTGAAGACATACGCGTCGTGCTCGCGGAGCCACTCGCGGAAGCGGCCCAGCACGCCGGGCTGCGCCAGCTCGCGCGACGCCGCGTCGGAAAGACGAAGCCCAATGGCAAACGGGGCATCCGGCGCGACGCGTTGCCGGACCGCCATCGCATGGGAACGGAGCGACGCCATGGTCTCCGGCCATGACTCGCCCCGGTGAATGTTGGTGCAGTAGGCCAGTTGCAGGCCGTGCGCGAGGTGCATGCCCCCATCAAACGGCGCGAGGCGGGTGCGGATGCAAGGGTGAATTCCGCCGTCGTTGCATCCTTCAGGGCTCGAGACGCGTCATCGGCACCGAATCCCCCATGCGCAGGGATCGAAAGTCACGCACACGATGGAACGTGAGGAAGTTGGCGTCGTGGGCGTTGTGGGCGCCCCCGTGGCGGTCGTCGAAGGCGGTCCGGCAGGCAGCGGCGAGGTCGGGGCCGTCGAAGATCCAGTCCACGTATTGGAAGCCGTGGTTGTGATGGTCCACGTGATGCAGCAGGTGGCAACGGATCTCCCAGTTTCGGAGGTCGGGGCTGGCGACGAGCGCGAGGGTGTTGCGAATGCGTGCGGGCTTGCCCGCCGTGTACCATCCCCGGGGCACGACGGTCGCGAGGGACCAGTAGCCGCCGCCCTGCGGGTCGGGCCGGACCGTGAACTTCTTGGCCGCCCCGGGGAACTCAACGAAGCCGGTGGCCGGGTCAAAGGAGAGCGACCGGCCATCGGATGCGATGCGAAGCCATGCGGCCTTCTCGGGGAGGCCGCGGGAATCCACGCGCATGAGGTTGACGAGGGAGCCGTCGGGCGCGACGACGACGTTGCCTTCGAGCCAGGCTCCCATGTCGCCGTCGTTCCATGCCCGGTCGCTCGGAAGGAAGTCGCTCGTCGTCCATGCGCGTGCGTCGAGGAGGTCGGCGCCCACCGGGGCGGACATGACGCCGGCGCGGTAATGGATGCCCCACGCTTGGGGTGGGTTCCGCCATTCGATGGCGCGCCACAGGCGGCCGCCGTGCTCAACCACGGGCACGGGAGCCCCGTGGTGCTCGAGGCCGGGCCGGAGAACGCCGGTGCGGTCGTCCAGCGGATCGGACCACGACCGGCCGCCATCGCGCGAGCGCCGGATGAGGACTCGCCCGTGGTGGCGGTCGGGTCCCATGAGGTAGAGGAGTCCTTCGTGAACGAACAAGGACGACCAAAAGGCTCCCAGGATCTCCGAGGCCATCCGCCATGATCGTCCATTGGTGGAGGAGCGATACACGCGGGAGATTGCCATCGCGTACTCGTTGGACTGGGGCCCGAAGAAGTCATGCGAGGCGACGAGGGATCCGTCGGGCAGCCGCGCGATGGACGGGGACCCGATGTAGCGGCCCGAGGCGGCGGGCGAATGGGCAATCACGCAAGCGGGCACGCGGGCTGACGCGAGGTGGGGTGCACCGGGGCGGGCGAGCGCACGGCATCCGGCCGCAACGGGGGAAAGGACGGCGGCGGCGATCCACGATCGACGGCTCATGGGGCGCCGCGGAACGCCTGAAACAGGAGGGTTCATGCTCGTCCTGAAGGCTGCCGATGGCTGCGTGAAACCGAAGACAATTCCCCGTGGCGTCCTCGTGAAGTTGGCATTTGACACGCTGTGGACATGGCGGGACGGTGCGGCGCAGAGCGAGGCCAGCTATCAAACCAAGTAGGATCGGGCTCAGCCGGTCCTCAGCAGGGCGCGTTCAGAGACCTATGGCTAGGAGAAGTCCAACATGGAAGGTGCGGCCCGTGGGTGGCCGGGGGGGATTCACGCTGATCGAGTTGCTGGTGGTCATCGCCATCATCGCGATCCTGGCGGGCATGCTCCTGCCGGCCTTGGGCAAGGCCAAGGCGAAGGCCCAGGGCATCCAGTGCATGAACCATCACAAGCAACTGGCGCTCGCGTGGCGGATGTACACCGAGGACAACAACGACCTGCTCCTTTTTGCCTCCGAGAACGACCTGGCTTCCAAGAAGTTTGCCTGGGTGACGGGCACCCTGGACTTCAATCCCGCCAACCGGGACAACTGGGATCCCACCAACACGGTCATGGCGAGCCCCATGTGGAAGTATTGTGGCAAGAGCCTCGCCATCTGGAGATGCCCCGCCGACCTGTCGTCCGTCACCGTGGCTGGACGCAAGATCCTCCGCCTTCGCTCGATGTCGATGAACACCTTCTTTGGGGGCTGGGGCGGCACCGATGGCGGCTATTCCCAAGACGTGGGCACCTTCCGCATCTACCGAAAGATGAATGAGCTGATGGATCCCGGCCCCAGCAACACGTGGCTCCTGCTCGACATGCGCGAGGACAGCATCGACATGGGCAATTTCCTCGTGAAAATGCGCGGCTTCCGCACCAACCCCGGGCTTTGGGGATTCTTCGACCTTCCCGGCTTTTACCATGGTCGGGCTGGAGGCTTCTCGTTTGCCGACGGTCATTCCGAGATCCGACGCTGGGTGGATGCCCGGAGCACGCCCCCCTTGAAGAAGGGCTCCATCGTGGTGGACGACATCACGACGGGAAACAACCAGGACGTCGCGTGGCTCCAGGAGCGGACAACGCGCCCGAAGTAGGCGATGCCGTCCGTGGTTCGGTGCCACCGCCGACCTGATGTGCGGCGCGTCTTTCGTCGCGACACGGGGTGGCCGAGAACGGTACTCGGTGCAGTCGCCTTACGCCGGGGGAGGCCCGGGCTGAGGCAAGCATTCCTCCAGCATTCGTCTGCGGAGGTCTTGGGCTAACCTTTCGATCTCGGGCCGCCGTGGACAGGCCACGCCGTCGATTGAAATCACGGGCACGATGCCCAGCGTGCTCAGGACGACCATTCCGCCGCCCTTGCAGAGCGTGTCCCTCGCGTCCACGGGGGACTTTGGCGGCCTGGCTTGCAAGCCGCGGCGCCGGGCCAGTTCCACGACCATGTTCTGCGTCACGCCCGCCAAGGCTCCGGAATCCACTGATGCGTGGACGAGCACATCGTCCTCGAACCACAGCAGGTTGCCGGAGGCGCACTCCGCAGGCTCGTTGCGGGTGTTGAGAAGCAAGGCCTCGTCCGCCCCATGCGCCTCGGCCTCCGCACGCGCAAGCACGTGAAGTAGGCGCGAGCCATGCTTGAAGGAGGCCAGGGGATCGCCCGCCGGCAGGCGAAACGACGAGGTGCGGAGCCGCCAGCCAGGGTGGGGGCCGCATGGTTTGTCCCCCGCGTGAAACACCACGAACGCATTCGAGGGACCCGCCTCGGCCGGCGAGTAGCCGCGTCGGCCCGGCCCGCGGGTGACGGTGATGCGCACGCATCCGTGGGGCGAGGCTCCTGCCGCGATCTCGGTGGCCACAACGGTGCCCACGGCGTCGGCGAGGGTGGCGGCCTCGGGCGCTTGATGGAACCCGCAGAATCGCAGGCCCCGGGCCAGGCGTTCGATGTGGGCCGGCAGGGCAAACGGTCGTCCATGGCCCACCGCGACGGTCTCGAAGAGCAAATCCCCCAGCAGCAGTCCCCGGTCGGAGAGCGGCAGCCGCGCGGCATCGAACGGCAGCAACTGCCCGTTCAACCAGGCAAATTTCGGCGCGGGATTCATGGGGCGCGACACGATGCTGTTTCAGGGACACCCAGGGCTGCCAGGAAGCCCATGGCCTTGGCCTGCGTCTCCGCAAGCTCCGCATCCGGCTGGGAGTCCGCCACGATTCCAGCCCCGGCATGAAACCACGCATGGCCGCCCCGCACGAGGGCGGTGCGGATGGTGATGGCGAGCCGGGAGACGGGGTTGAACCCGAGGAAGCCATGGCAGCCGCAATAGGGTCCACGCGCCACCGGCTCGAGCTCGTCGATGATCTCCATGGCTCGGAGCTTGGGGGCACCGGTGATGGACCCGCCGGGGAAGCACGCCTCCAAGGCATCCAGGTGCGTCACGCCCTGGCGCAAGGATGCCTCGACCGTGGACACCAAGTGGTGCACGTGGGCGTACGATTCCAGTCGCAGCAGTTCCGGCACGTGGACCGACCCGTAGGCCGCGACCCGGCCGAGGTCGTTGCGGAGCAGGTCGGTGATCATGGTGAGCTCCGCGCGCTCCTTCTCGCTGGCGAGCAGTTCGGCCGCGAGGCGCGCGTCGGACTCCCGGTCGTGGCCCCGGGGCCGGGTGCCCTTGATGGGCCGGGTAACGATGCGGCGGTCGTCGATGGCGAGGAACAACTCGGGCGAGGACGAGACGAGGTCGAACTCGGCAGTGGGCAGGAATGCGGCGTAGGGGGCTGGCGATCGCGCGACCATGGTCTCGAATAGGTCCCACGACGTTCGCGCGAGGGCCGCGTCGAGGCGGCGCGCGAGGTTGACCTGGTAGATGTCGCCGGTGTGGATGTAGGCCTGGGCGCACCGCACGGCGGCGGTGTAGAACGGGCCTTCGAGGCTCGCGCGCAGGCGACCGGCCGTCGGTGGCGGCGGGGTGTCAGGGGCCGGTGGCTGGGGTGCGGGTTGGGCGAGGCGGTCCTTCCACCATGCCATGTCGAGGGCGGCCCGCCGGGCATGGCGGGTCCCGTCCGCCTCCAGGCCGGTGGCCACGACGTGAGCCTGGCCCTCCACAAAGGCAACCAGCGCGCCATGGAAGCCGAGGTGGCAATCGGGCAGCGCCAGGTCGTTGATGGCGCGCCGGGCGAGGCGGGGCTCGACGAACTGGTTGAGGTCGTACCCGAAGTGGCCGATGGCCGCGCCGAGGGGAAAGGGCATGGCGGCATGGCTTGGCAGCTCGAACTGGCCGAGCAAGGGCGCGAGCACGCGCCATGGATTGCCGTACTGACGCTCGATCGCACCGCCCCCGATGCGGACCTCGGACTCGGCTCCCCGCGACGTGAAGGTGAGGAGAGGCCTGGCGGCGACGAGCGACATGGACCGGCCCCAGGCGTCCGGGCGCGCCGCGTGCAGCACCGAGAGGCCGGGCTCCCCTGCGAGGAGCCGCCCGAGCGAGAGGGGCGTGTGGCGGGTGGGAACGACCTCGACGAGCGGCATCATGGGCTAGGCGGCACGTCGGAACTGCGGGTGGGCCTCCAGCCGTGCGCGGGTTTCGGGCGACAGCGGCTGTTGCTGGTACTGCGGTTGGTGGAGCGGCTCGGCGCTGGTCGAGCGCGTGGCGCGTGCGAGCCACGCGTCGTCGAGCAACCGGCCCGCCAGGGATGCCTCGGTGGAGGCCACGGTGGTTTCCTCCTTCTCGCCGGTGGCATGGCCGGCGCCCACGTGGAATCCGGCCACGAGCAACGTCACGCGCAGGAGGGTGCTGCGCGAGTACGTGGCCAGCGTGGCGGGGCGTTGCCCGACGCGGGAACGCAGCCGCTGGAAAAGGTCCAGCGTCCACATCGCTGGGTTCCGGGCCGGGCTGAACGCGTCGAAGAGGATGGCCTCCGGGGGGGGCACGCTGGTGTCGCCCACCCGCAGCCAGCTTGGGAAGTCCGCCTCGTGAAACCGCCATCGTACCGTGCACGCGCCCTGCTGGAAGGACACGTCCCGATGCTCCAGGAGGTCGTCCACCGCACGCTCCAGCCCGCCGAAGTACCCCAGGCGATCCGACTCGGAGCGGGCAAACCGAAGGGGTTCCGCCGTGTGGTCGAAGCTTTCAACGCGGAGTCGGGCAGCGGTGTCCCCCATGGCGCGCACGACGGCCAGAACATTGGCGGCAGCACCCAGGCCGACGTCCCAGACGACAAACTCGTCCGGGACGGCAGCCGCGCGCTCGGGGATTCGCAGTTGCCGCACGTAGAGCGCCTCGGCCTCGGCGGCGGGCCCGATGACGGGGTGGAACGTTTCTCCCTCCGCCAGGGAACGGACCGACCACGCGCCGCTGGCGACCTGGACCAGCGAGTAGGCGGCGTGCGCTTGCGTGCAACTCATGCGGCGTGGGGCCGGGGTCCCCTCAGCCTCAGGCCCCGAACTTGTCGAACATGCGGGCGTTGGCCTGCATGAGGCGGATGAGGTACTTGGCCTCGAAGATGCCGAGGGAGCCTTG
>JBJSZF010000552.1:0-2133 GCA_046090125.1 Verrucomicrobiota bacterium | reverse complement strand
CACGAGCGAACGGGCGGCGTTGACGAGCCAGTCGATCAACGTGCGGGAGCCGGCGATGAAGCCGCCGGACGCGCCCACGGCCTTGCCGAGCGTTCCCAGATGAACATCCACGCGCGCGGAGAGTCCCCGTGCCTCGGCGAGCCCGGCGCGGGACGCGCCATGGAGGCCGGAGGCATGGGCTTCATCCAGCAAGAGCCACGCGCCATGGCGGTCCTTGGCCTCGACGATGTCGGCGAGGGGCGCGGCGTCGCCATCCATGCTGAACACGGACTCGGTGACGACGAGGATGCGCGGCCGCCGCTTGGCCCGTGCCTCCGCGTGCCGGGCGTCCGCCCGTTGCAAGAGGTGGGCGAGGTGGTTGACGTCGTTGTGATGGAACGGACGCCAGGCGGCTCCGCTGGCCTTGGCGGCGTCCACGCAACAGGCGTGCGAAAGCCGGTCGAAGAGGACGACGTCGCCCGGGCCGACAAGGGCGGGGATGGTGCCGCTGGCGGCGGCGAACCCGGAGGAGAAGGCGAGCGCGGCGGGCGTTTGCTGCCAGGCCGCGATGGATTCCTCGAGTTCGTGGTGCGGCGCGATCGAGCCGCAGACGAGGCGCGAGGCGGCGGAGCCGGAGCCCCAGTCGCGAGCCGCGCGGGCGGCGGCCTCGGCGAGGGCGGGATGGGTGGAGAGTCCGAGGTAATCGTTGGACGCCACGTTGACGAGCGGGCGTCCGCCCGTCGTCACGTGGCAACCGTCGCGGGCGTCCACGCGGCGCAGCGAGCGTCGCAGTCCCAGGGCCTCCCGTGCGGCGAGATCCTCCGCGAGCGCGGCGTCCAGCCCGGGGCGCGCCGTTGGGAGGTCATTGGCCATGCACCAGCGTCTGGCGGGCCCACACGCGCGCGCCGTCGCAGACGAAAAGCGTGCCGTGTTCCTTGCCGCCGAGGATGCAGCTCACGATGGACTTGGAACCCGGCGGGCGGGACAGGACGCCGCCGAGGCGCCCGGTCCAGTCGAACACCTGGACGCCGGCGTGGGAGGTGACATAGACGCGGCCCTCGGAGTCCGTGGCGGAGCCGTCGCCGCCGGAGACCTTGCGGTCGGGGGGCACGACAAGCGTCCCGTAGCGTTCGCCGGAGGACAGGGAGCCCGGGAGCGGGCCGTTGGGGTGGCTGGGCGTCGGGGCATCCGGGGCGCTGGCGCCGTCGATGCGGAAGGACCAGAGGTTCGTGCCGTTGTACTCGGAGACCCAGAGCCACCGGTGATCGGGCGAAAGCGCGATGCCGTTGGGGGAAGTGAGCCCGCCGGCGACGGGCCGGGGCCCGGACAGGTTGCGCGCGGCCGTGGGCACCATGACGACCTGGCCGGCTCCCGTGTCCGTGAAGTAGATGAACCCGGCGCGGGTGACGACGAGGTCGTTGGGCCGGACGTTGGAGGCGACGGTCTCGATGGCCTTGGTGGCGGGATCGATGACAATGATGCGGGGTTTTTCGTCGCCGGGGCCGCCTTGGGTGGCGGCGTAGAGCTTGCCATCCGTGCCGGGCTTGAGGCCGGAGACCTTGGGGCCGTCGGCGATCCATTTCTCGGGCTTGCCGCCGGGCGGGACGCGCCAGATCTCGCCCTTGGGAAGGTCCGAGAAGAGGACGGTGCCGTCCGGGAGGGCGCAGGCTCCGTCGGTGAAGCCGTGGCCCTCGGAGACGACCTGCCAGTCGCCGGGGTTGCCGCCCTGGGCGACGATCTTGTTGAGGGCCTCGTCGCCGGGCCAGTTGTTGGTGCTGGGGTTGGGTGGGGTGGACTCGGGGCGCCACAGCCAGCGGAGGGCCTCGGGCAGGAGGACGGCCCCGTGGCGGTCGTTGTGGGCGCCGTCGCCGAAGTCGAGGCGGTGGTCGTAGCCGGCGAAGGCGAGGGCGGACGCCATCTGCCGGTTGGAGAGGGGCCAGTCGCCGTGGAGGTTGTTGAGGTCGTTGGCTCCCTCCTGGAGATAGACGCGGAGGGGCTTGCGCTCGGTCTTGCGGAGGAGGGCGGGGTACACGTGGCCGCCGCGGATGTTCACGAAGGAACCGATGTGGGAGAGCACCTTGGAGAAGGCGTCGGGCCGTTCCCATGCGGCGGTGAAGGCGCAGATGCCGCCGGACGACATGCCGCACAGGGCGC
>JBJSZF010000551.1:0-16173 GCA_046090125.1 Verrucomicrobiota bacterium | reverse complement strand
CGCATCTGCTCGCGGCCCCAGTTGTTGAGGACGGGGTAGGTAAAGAAGAGGCGCTGCTTCGCCCGGCTGGCGGCCACGTAGAAGAGGCGGTGCTCTTCGGGTTCGCGGCCTTCCCTGACGCTGCGGCGGCTGGGGAACTGGTCGTCGGAGGCGCCGGCGACGAAGACGGTGTCGAACTCGAGGCCCTTGGCTTGGTGGACGGTGGAGAGGCGGAGGCGTTCGTCGTCTGCGTTGGTGGCGGCGGCGGCCTCGGCTTCGAGGTTGGTCTGGAGGGCGAGCTGGGCGAGGAACTCGGTGGTGGAGGCGAACTGCTCGGCGTAGGCCTGCAACTGGCCGAGTTCGTCGAGCCGGTTGCGGGAGTTCTCGAAGCTGGCCTCGAGATAGGCCTTGTAGCCGGACTCGATGATGTGGCCGATGGAACGTGCGGGGGCGTCTCGCCATTCGGGGGCGGCGATTTGGGACAGGGCCTTGGCGAGGGCGTCCCAGTAGGGGGCGGACTTGCTGGGGACGGCCTTGCCCATGGATTTGAGCGCGGGCGCGAGGCAGTCGGAGGGCCGCGGGCCTAGGGGCGGGATGGGGACGCCTTGGCCGTCGTTGTCGGAAGGTTCGGGCGCGATGGGGACGACGGGTAGATCCCCAAGGCGGGCCTCGACCTGGACGCGGAAGAGGTCCCAGAGCTTGGCGGCTCCCTTGGTGCCGACGCCGGGCAACATCTTGACGAGGCGCTGGAAGGCGAGCTCGTCGAGGGGGTTGACCATGAGCTTGAGGTGGGCGGCGACGTCCTTGATGTGGGCCTGCTCGAAGAAGCGGATGCCGGAGGTGATGTAGAAGGGGATGTTGCGTCGGGTGAGTTCCATCTGGAGTTCGAGGGCATGGAAGTGGGAGCGGTAAAGGACGGCGATGCGTTCGAGGGGCTGGCCCTCGTCGCGGAGCTGGAGGACGCGTTGGGCGATGAAGATGGCCTGCTCGGTCCCTGTGACGGCTGGGACAAGGGCGGGCGTCGGGCCTTGGGGGCGGCTGGCGTGGAGGGTCTTCTTGAACTGGCGCGTGTTGGCGGCGATGGCGGCGTTGGCGACGTCGAGGATCTGGGGGGTGCTGCGGTAATTGGTCTCGATGCGGAAGACGCGTGCGCCGGGGTGGCGCTTGGGGAAGTCGAGGATGTTGGAGAAGTCGGCTCCCCGCCACGAGTAGATGCTTTGGGCGTCGTCGCCGACGACGGTGAGGTTGCGGTGGAGGCCGGACATGAGGTCCACGAGGGCGGCCTGGAGGTGGTTGGTGTCCTGGTATTCGTCCACGAGCACGGCCTGAAACCGTTGCTGGTAGAGGGAGCGGATGTCGTCGTGCTCGGCCATGAGGCGGCACCAGAGGACGAGGAGGTCATCGAAGTCCATGAGGCCGGCGCGGCGCTTGCGCTCGGCGAAGCGTTGCTGGATGGCGACGAGCTGTGCGGTGAGGGGAATGAAGGCGGAATGATCTTGGGCGACGACGTCGGCGAGGGACCGCCCCGTGTTCAAAGCGGTGGAGAAGAGGTCGCCTAAGGCGTCGGGCTTGGGGAAACGCGTGGCCTTCACATCCACGCCGGACTCGCCGATGCAGGTGCCGAGGAGGTCCTTGACGTCTTCGCGGTCGGCGACGGTGAAGTCGGGGCGATAGCCGACGCGGTCGGCGTGGAGGCGAAGGATGCGAAGGCCGATGGAGTGGAAGGTGCCGCCCCAGAGCTGGGGGAGGTCACCGCCGAGGAGGTTGCCGACGCGGCTCATCATTTCCTTGGCGGCCTTGTTGGTGAAGGTGAGGAGGAGGATGCGATGGGGTGGCAGGCCGTTTTCGATGAGCCACGCGACGCGGTAGGTGAGGGTGCGGGTCTTGCCGGTGCCGGCGCCGGCGAGGACGAGGGCGGGGCCGGGAGGGGCGGTGACGGCCTCGTGCTGTTGGGGGTTCAGCTCCGAGGCGTAGTCGATGCGCAGGGCGGACGAGGGTTGGTCCCTGTACAGCTCATATTCGCGCGCCATGGAGGGAGGGTAGGCATGGGTTGGGGGGAAGGCAGGGGATTTCTTGGCGGTGGTGGCGTGGGCAGCAGACGACGAAAGAGGCGTGGAACCGACCCGGGCCGGGCCGGAACATTTTCCTTCCCAAGTGCCGTCCTGACAGCAGTCTAACGAAGGCGGCTGTTCCGAGCAGCCGTCACCCTATGATTGATCGTGACGAACGTTCGACGAGGGTGGGAATACAACAGAATGAGCAGCACAGGAGGCGTTTAGCCTGGAGGATTTTCCTGGCGACGCTGCCTCCGGGCCTGCGGGCTGCGGCGTGGTTGTTGACGCCGCTACGGGGCGAGCTTTTCGCTGACGAACTTCGGATATTTGGGAGGCTTGTGGACAAGCCTAGCCAAGCCCAACTGGCATGGACGCGGGACTACGTTTCGCATCCGAGGTATTGCCGGGGTGGAATCGTCCGTCGGCTTGGGCTGCTGAGCCGGGTGGGCCGGCTGGATGCGTGGGCCGAGCGACGGCAATCCGGCGAGGCTGAATGGGCGGATAGGGTGCAGGCTCCTGATCTGCCTTCCATTCCGGCTCAGATCCCCTCGTCCGGGAAATAGTACTCGACGTAGCCGAGCATCATTTCCTCGTAGGTTTGCTCACCCCAACGGACCTCGCGGGAGGGATCTGGGTTGGCGGGGTTGTTGGCGCTGTTGTCATACCATGCGGTGGCCCGGAGGCGGCTGCCGGAGGGGATTTCCAGCGGCCGTGCCATGCGGTAGCTGAGCTGCCAGTTGAAGTCGTATCGGGGCACGTCCAACAGGGTCTTGGAGACGCCGTCGGGGTTGATCCACTCAAAGCGGAAGGCCTTTCCCCGGACGTGCATGTGGGGCATGAGGGCCAACACGCGCGCCTCGCGGGGCACGGGAAGCGACGCGGACTCGGGGTGGTTGGGGGCTCCCGCCGGGATGCGGAGCATGGGATTGGCGATGCCGACGACGTGGATGCGATGGCGCGGGGCTTTCGGGGCAAACTTGAAGGCAATTTGCATCTGGTCGTTTGTTGCCGTGCCGTAGGGCGTGTAATGGATTTGGAACCGCAGGCGCGTCCCGGCGGGCAAGGGCTTCGCGAAGCCCTCGGGATAGATCTGGAACGTGTTGCCCGGAACGTAGGCCGCGAAGAACCCAATCGTCCCGTCGCCGCTGTCGTCGCCCGACCCGCGCCCGCGCTGTCCCGGCGGCCGAGCGAACACCAGCACATGATGGACGGCCGCCTTGGCGGTGGGCCGGATTTCCACGGCCGTCACCCACTTGTCCTCGGAGAGCGCGGTTTCAACGGTGGCCTTTTGGTACGGCATGACGCCCTCGGCTGGGATGCTGAAGGACTTCGGCAGCGCATAGACCGCGTCGGGCGTGCCGATGAGCCACTCGCCCGGATGCCGCAGGGGCAAGGGAGCGTCCTTGGGGTTGCCCTCGGGCCGGGGGCCAGACAACCACGCCAGCAAGTCGCGCCGGTCGGCCTCGGGCAGCGAGCGGTCGTTGATCCATGGCGTGTGGGAAGAGTCCTTGTCGGGGGCGGCGAACCATGGGGGCATGATCCCCTTCTCCACTTGCTTCGCCATCATGCGCGCATGGCCGGAGACCGAGGCGTAGGTCTCCAGCTCGAACGGCCCCGGGCCGCCTGCGTGGTGACACTCGACGCAATGGGTTTGAAGGATGCGTGACACGCGGTTGTGGAAGGTCACCTCGGAACCCATCGCGACCGGGATGGGTCCTCCGCCGTCGAGGTCGCAGCCCGGCGCGGTGGTGGCGGCAAGCACGGGACGTTCCCCGCGTTCCACGGACTCCAGAGCCCGCGTCAGGGGATGCTCCCGAGCCTCTGCCCGCGAGTATCCGAGCCCGTGTTGGTCGTCCACGGCGCCCCGGTACACGACCGTTCCGGCCGCATCCGTCACGATGGCCTCGGTGGTGGTCCTCAAGCCTAGCGTGCGCGCCAAGGCCCCCGTGGCATCCCGCAGCGTGGGCGACTTCCAACCCGCGTCGGACGCCATCTTCCGCACGTCCGCCTCCGGGTCCGAGTCCACGGCGGCAACGTGAACAAACTCGAAGCCCCTTCCGGCCCATTCCGAAGACAACCGGCCCAGCACGGGGGCGTACTTGCGACTCAGCGGGCAACTGGACGAGGTCGCGACGATCACCCGGCCCTTGCCGGCCGGACGCGCGTCCAGGTCCACCCGGCGTCCATCCAAGGCCTTCCAGGAACCGGCCCGAAGCCAGCGTCCCACGCCCAGCTCGCGTGCGGGCACCGGCACGAGCGCCTCCTTCACGTCATCGTCGGCCTTCGCACCCTTTGCGGCCCCCGTGGCCGCCCCTTCGTCGGTGGCCTTGGTGCCAGAGGACTTTGCCGGGCGCGCCCATCGACGACCCGCCCCGAACTCCGTCAGGGCCTCGGTCGCCTCCTGCCGCGTGATGGAGCCGTCGGCGTCGCGGTCGAGCCATTGGAACATGGCGGGGTTGTTGAGTTCCTGGGGGGTCACGCGGCCATCGCCGTCCTTGTCGTAGCGCTCGAAGGGATCTTGGCGACGACCGCCGCCCTCGCGTTTGGGGGAAGGCGCGTTGGTGGAACCTTGGGCGAGTGCCACGTCCCAAGCGCCGCCGAGCACCCATGCCATGCCCCCCAGAAGGAGCCCCCGGCGCACCCACTCATCCCACCGCCCTGAAACCGCGTTCGTCATGCACGGAAGACGTATCCGCGAACCCCTGTGTTTCAACCGGATTGACGGTGGTGCTGTCGCGATGGGTCGCCCGCGCGCCCAAATCCCGCCTGACAGCCCAACGTCGCCCCGCTTCCCTTTGCGCATGGCTGTCCGCCCCATTCGCATCGTGCTTGCCGACGACCACGCCGTGGTTCGACGGGGCTTCCGCATGATCCTGGCCGCGCAGCCGGACATGGAGGTGGTGGGCGAGGCGTCGGATGGCCCCGGAGCCGTCGAGTTGGCCGGGCGCGAGCGCCCCGACGTCGTCGTCATGGACATCGGCATGCCGGGCATGAACGGCATTGATGCCACGCGGGCCATCGTGGAGGCCCAGCCTGCGGCACGCGTGCTGGCGCTCTCGATGCAGAAGGACGGCGTGTATGTGCGCGAGATGCTTCGCGCCGGGGCCAAGGGTTACCTCCTGAAGGACAGCGGCGAGCAAGACCTCTTGGCGGCGGTCCGATCCGTGCACGCCGGAAAGGGTTGGCTCAGCCCGGGCGTCAGCGACGCGGTCATCGAGGACTACCGCCGGCACGTCACCGACCCCATCGACTTGTTGTCGCCGCGGGAACGCGAGGTGTTGCGGATGATCGCCGAGAGCAAGACGAACAAGGAGATCGCCCAGGCCCTGGCGTTGAGCGTGTACACCGTCGAGGCGCACCGGGGCCGCATCATGGAAAAGCTGAACCTCCACTCGATCGCCGAGCTCGTGCGGTTCGCCCTCCGCAAGGGGTTGATCGACTGAAGCCACGGAACCCGTCATGCCCATGGGCCTCAAGTTCCCGCGCCTGCAGGAACGCGGCATCCAGCGGATGCTGACCCTGGGATTCCTGCTGGTCATCGTCTTCCTGGGCGTCGCTGCCATCGCCGCCGTCCGCCACAGCCACCGCATCCAGCGCGCCGTGGAGCAAATCACGCGGGATCAACGCGTCGTCCTTCGCCTGATCCACGACGTGCAGCGCGAGGAGGACACGATGGTCCGCCTGCTGGGGCAGTTGTCGCGGCACGACATGGCCCCCAGCAATGCCGTCGCCTTGCTCCGGCAGGTGGAGGAAACGCGCCGCCGGGTGGGCCAGCTTCGGTCCGAGGCCCAGGCCTCGGCCCAGGCGCCGCTTTGGGATGACTTGGACCAGCGAGTGGCGGCCTTTGCCCAGAACGTGCGTCGCGCCCTGGCCTCCGGCACGCCCGGCGCGGCGGCCGCCGCCGACCCCGGCCTCTTCGCACGGCACGAGGAAATCGTCCGTCGGGTGGACGACATCATCGCCACCAGCGCGGGCCGGCTCGTCGAGATGGAACGAACTATTGGAAGCCAGTCGCGGGACCTGGGCGACGAGACGACGCTGTTGTTCACGCTGAGCCTGGGGCTGTCGATCCTGTGCGCCTTTTTCACGCTGCGGTTCGTGGACCGCACGCTGGGGGTGATGCGCTGGCAGGCGGAGGAGCTGAGCCGCGTTTCGTGGCACATGCTGCAAGGACAGGAGGAGGCCGCGCGACGCTTCTCGCACGAGTTGCACGACGAGCTGGGCCAGTCGCTCGCCGCCATCCGCTCCAACCTCACCCAGGAAGGCCATAAGCCCCCGGAATCCGTCCGCTCGGACTGCCTCGACCTCGTCGATGAATCCATCCGCAACGTGCGCGAGCTCTCGCAACTTCTTCGCCCGGTGATCCTCGACGACCTTGGGCTGGTGGCGGGACTGCGATGGCTGGCGGAACGGTCTTCCGAACGGATGGGAATTGCCGTCGAGTTCGTGACCAACGCCGAGCAACGGTTTCCCGAGGAGACGGAAACCCACCTCTTCCGCATCGCGCAGGAAGCCCTCACCAACATCGCCCGCCATGCCCGGGCTCGCCATGTCGCCATCCGCCTCGCGTGCCATGCGCCGTTGCTCATTTTGGCCATCGAGGACGACGGCGTCGGCATGGGGACACTGGGGTCCAAGGAGGGGCAGCCCCGCGGGCTGGGCATGGTCAGCATGCGCGCGCGGGCGCGGCGCCTCGGGGGCGACTTGGAAGTGGGCTCCATGCGGCCTCATGGCCTGCGCATCCGGGTGGAGGTGCCGTTGCCCGCGCCGGGTACGATGCCGGCCCCAGGCAACGGCTCCGGCGGCGCGTGAGGAGACGTCCCCTCCCGCAGGCGGCTGGCAGGGGCCGTTTCGCAGCCGCCCGGCGGGCTGCTACGGTCGGCGGCCCGAATGCAAAGGCCCATGGTTGGATGCGTGCTCGCCCTCGCGGGCGGGATGGTGGCGGCGCACGTCGCGGGATGGCCCGCATGGATGCACGGCGTGCTGGCGTTGGCGGGGCTGGCGTCCGCCTGCGTGCCCGGTGGCTCCCGGGAGGACCGGTTGTTCGGAGCCGCAACCTTGGTGGGCGCATGGATGCTGGCGTCGGCGATGGACCGCTCTGGGCCCCTTGATGCTGCCACGGTCGTTCCGGCCGAGCCGCACCTGGCGCGGGTCCGCGGGACGATGCGCGACCCAGGCGAGCCAAGGCGTTGGACGAATGCGACGCGGTCGGGCTGGTCGCGCGCCATGGACGTGGAACTCGAGGCGTGGGCGCCGCGCGGCGGCGGCTGGCAACCGGTGCAAGGCCTCGTCCGGATTTCGATGTCGGATGCGGCGAGCCTTTCGCCTTCGGTCGGGCAACGCATCGAGGCCACGGGAGTCGTGCGGGAGCCCCCCGCCGCGTTGCTGCCGGGCGGCTTCGACCTGCGGCGTCATCTTCGGGCACGGGGCGTGGACCGCGCGTGCCAGTGCGATGACGCGTCGGACTGGGTGGTGCTGGATGCAGGGCCGCCACGATGGGAGGAACGATTCCAAGGCTGGGCTCATGCGGCGTTGTCCCGGGGGTTGCCGGACGACGAGGCGGCGCGGTTGATCCGGGCGATGGTGCTGGGGTGGCGCGGCGGGCTAGACGAGGGCTGGAGGGACGCGTTCCTGAGGTCGGGGACGTTGCACGTGTTTGCGATCAGCGGGCTGCACATCGCGTTGGTGGCGGGGTTGGTGGGCGCGGTGCTGAGGCTGGCGCGGGTGGGACGTGCGTGGTGCGCGGCGGGGATCCTGCCCACCACCTGGGCCTACGTGGCGGCGACCGGTTGGCAGGCGTCGGCGGTGCGGTCGGCGACGATGGCCAGCGTGGTGGCGTTGGGATGGTCGCTGCGGCGGCCATCGGACCTGGTGAACTCGCTGGCGGTGGCGGCGTCGTTGGTGCTGGCATGGGACCCGAAGCAAGTCTTGCAGCCGGGCTTCCAGCTCTCGTTCGGGGTGGTGGCCGGGATGGCCTTGTGGGGTGGGCCGGTGGAACGGGTGTTGCGGCTGGACTGGACGGGGCCGTCGTTGCTTCCCCGGCGTGCCGAGCCGTGGTGGCGACGCGCCCTTGCGGGGCCGCTGCGCGCGTTGCGCATGAACCTCGCCACGTCGGTGGCGGCATGGGTCGCGTCGCTCCCGTTCACGGTCCAGTGGTTTGGGTTGGTGAGCGTGTCGGCGTTGGGCGCAAACCTCGTGGTGGTGCCCTTGAGCGGGTTGTGCCTGGTGGCGGGTTTGGGCTCGCTGCTGGCGGCGCCGGCGTGGCCGGGATTGTCGGAATGGCTGAACCAATCGGCGTGGCTGTGGATGAAGCTGATGATGGGCGCGGGGCAATGGGCGTCGGAGTGGCCCGGGTCCTACGAATGGGTGGAGGCTCCGCACTGGGCGTGGTGGCTGGGGCCGGCGTGGGGGGTGTTCGTGGCGGGGCCACGATGGGTGGAGGCGGGGCGGGCGAGCTGGCGGCTGGGATGGCCGCTGGCGGCCTGGGCGGCGGCGGCGGCCGGGGCGCTGTGGATGGAAGCTCAAACGACTCGAATGACGTGCCTGCCATGGGGAGCCGGCGTGTTGGTGGAGCCCGGATGGGGCCGTCGCGTCCTGCTGGACGTCGGGCCGCAAGGGGCGACGCGCCGGGTGTTGGCGGATTGGTTGCACGGGCGCGGGGTGGACCGGCTCGACGCCGGGATCGCGGGGTCGGCGGAGTCGCGGTTTGCGGGGGGATGGCCCGGGGTCTTCATGGAAGTGGGGGCGCGGGACTGGTGGATGGGTCCGGGGACGAGCCCGTCGATGAGCCGCGCCCGTGAGGCCGCGCTGGAGGCACGGACGCCGGTGCACCGGTTGATGGCCGGGCGCGAGGCGGAGGGTTGGCGGGTGACCTGGCCGGCCGGTGGCGAGGGCCGGGAGCGTTCGGATGGCGTTGCGTTGGTGATGGACCGCGCGCTGGGCGGGGTGGAATGCCTGTGGATGCCCTCGTTGAACCCGACGGCGCAGCGTCGATGGTTGGCCACCCGGCCCAGGGACCTGCGGGCGCGCGTCGTGCTGGCCGGCCTGCCCAGCCAAGGGGAGGCCCTGGTGGACGAGCTGTTGGATGCGTTGCGGCCCGAGTGCGTCGTGGTGATGGCCGGGGAACGCCCGGCGACCCACCGGCTCGCGGAGTCAACGCGCCTGCGGCTGCGGCGTTGGTCGTTGCGGAACGGGGCGACGCTCCGCATCACGGACGAGGCGGGTGCGGTGGAAATGCGTTGCCGCGGCGGGCGCTGGTGGCTGGTCGCGGGCGGGCGGGAAGGGGAGGGCTGACGGGTTCCGTAGGGCACGGGCATGGAAGTGCGGCCGGGGACGACCGCGTTCCCAGCGTTGAGCGTTCGACGACGTCCGGGGGAACACCGCCCATTTCGCGCTCGTTGGGGCCGCGGGGCTTGCGGACGCTGGGAGAATCATGAGCAAGGCGTCCAAAAACCGGGCGTGCCCCGCTTTGGGGAAGACCATCCCGTCCGGCGTGTGCGGTTCGCAACGCAACACGGCCATCGCATGTCCGGCCGACTGCGAGTTCAACCCGTTCTCGGCGAAAAACGAGGGACCGCTGCACCATCTGCTCGTGGAGTTGGGACGGCAGTCCGTGGGGGAAGCTCTTGCGGCCATGGGAAAGCCGCCGGGCTTTCGCGAGGAGCTGTCAGACTTGTTGGACGTCGGACGAGGCATGGAATGGCTGTCCCGGATTCCGACGACGCTGTTCCGGACGCGGGACGGGGCGGGCAAGACGTTGGCACAACGCATCCTGGAGGAGGGGCGACCATGGTTGAAAAATGATCATCGGGCGTTGCTGCAGGCCCAGACCACGATGCGCATGAGGCTCATCGAGGTTCGACGGATCGTGGATGAGGCGCACTTGGAGGCGGTGGACCTCCTGGAGCCGGAGGCGGGGCCCTTGTTGATTGCCGACCCCATGCTGGGTGGGATCTGTGTCCGATTCGACCGCCTCTTGATCCGGTCCTTTGGCGTCGCCGGGCAGCATCGAGTGACCGAGCAGGCGTGCCTGCCCACCGTTTGGGGACGACGGGACCCGGTCGAGGTCGTGCGTCGGATTGTGGAGCATCGCGCCGGTGTGACGGCCCCCGACCAGGTGGAGTCGTGGCTCTTCGAGCAAGCGCACGAGGCGAAGGAATCCCTCGAGGCCTTGCAGCAGGTGACCGACCACGACGCGGTCTGGTTTTGCGCGCCCTTGCTTCAACGGGCCATCTACGAACTGAACACCGACGTGGACACAGTGGTCCACAAGATCGCGTCGAGCCCCCATGCCCGGACGAGTTCCGTCCTGCGTTACACGAAGTCCGGGCTGCTGGAGTGGTACGAGGACCTGTTTGCCACGGATTCCCTGGGGAGATGCCTGGGCAACGTGGGCCTCTGGAACGATGGGGTGGTGATCATGGGCCGAACCGACTCCCTCATGCGCCTGCTTCGGCAGCAGTTCGAGGATGAGATGGGGGACTCCGTCCGCCTCGCGGAGGACGAGAGCCTCCCTCCCGTGGAGCGCGGCGAGGATTCAGAGGCCTTCTCGAGGCTGCTTACGCTGATTCCCTCCACCCTGCGAGTTCAGCCGACGTTGGCGGACATGGAGTCGCTGCATTGGGTGCTCAAGAAGCATTGGCCGACCCAACTCGAGCCGGAGCAGGTCCAGAAAGGAATCCAGAACTTCGCGCACATCCCTTGCCCCTGGCTGGACGGGCAGACACCAAGGGAAGCCAGCAGGGACTCCCAATTGCGGCCGCGCCTGCTGGAAGTCCTGAAGCGCCTGATCTCGGACTTTGACCGGTTCCACCTGAGGGCCGGCAGTGTCGGCGACATGAACGGCGTGCTGGAGGAGTTGGGCTTCACGGAGCTCGTCCAACCACCGCCGCCCCTGCGGCCCATCCCGACGCGGCACGACGACGAAGAGGAGGAAGAGGAGGAGGAAGACGACGACTTCGCCGATGCGATGGGCTGGGATCCGGACGGGCGATCCGGCAGGGATTGGAATTGAGCCGGGCCGATTCAGTTGGATCGGTCGGCTGAGGGGTCCGGGGAAGGGCGCTGGCGGCGGTTGGCCTTGGATGGGATTCCCTCGTTGCCAAGGCAACGGGGGATGAAGAGCCTCGCGAAATGGAACGAGCGACGCGTTGCTTTCGGTGGGCGTTGGCCTTCTGGCTGGCATGGATGGCCGTGGCCCGGGTGACGGCCCAGGAGCTGGAGGCCGAGATCGAGAAGCTCCCGTGGAAGCAGGGGCCGGGCGTGGCCAAGTTCGGCGGGCGCGCCGAGATCCCCTACGGCAAGGAGTTCCGCATGTTGACCGGGCCCGACGCCGTCCAACGCCTGGAGATGACCGGGAACGAGGTGGACGCGGACACGGTTCTGGGGTTGCTGGAGCACAAGGAGGGCGGGTGGTGGATCGTGCTTCAGTTCGACGAGATCGGGTATGTGAAGGACGACGAGAAGAACGACCTGGACGCCGACAAGATCCTGGAGGGCTACAAGCGCGGGGTGGAGGAACGCAACAAGCGCCAAGGGGGACGTCCCACGCAGGTCGTGGGATGGCACACCAAGCCGCGGTACAACGAGGCGACCCACAACCTGGAATGGGCGCCCTTGTTCAAGACGGGGCCCGCGCGGTTCATCAACTATCAGGTCCGCATCCTGGGCCGGAAGGGCGTCACCCGCGTGACGCTGGTGGAGGACGAGGAGAGGTCCGCGCAGACGATCGCGGAGTTCCGCAAGGCGATGGACGCGTTCAAGTACCAGACGGGCGAGAGCTACGCGGAATACCGACCCGGGGACAAGGTGGCGAAGGTGGGCTTGGCGGCGCTGGCGGCGGGGGGCGTCGCGCTGGGGGCGGCCAAGTTCGGGTTGTTCGCGAAGCTGGGCCTCCTGTTCAAGAAGGTGTGGAAGCTGGCCATCGTCGCGGTGGTGGCCTTGGCGAGCTTCATCAAGAAGTTGTTCACCGGCCGCGGCAGCCGCGACCAGACGTTTTCGTCGTGACCGAACGCCAGCAACTGCTGGCCCTCGCGGGGCTCCTCTACGTCGCCGAGTGCGTCCGCTGGGTCCGCCGGGGCAGCGTGGTGCTGTCCGCCGCCCCGGAACGACGCGCGTGGCGGCGGTCGCCCCTTATGGGCAACGAGCACGGCGACGCCTTCATTGGCTGGCCGATGCCGCCGTTCGGGGAGTTCCTCGTGGTGCGCGGCCGCCCGTTCTCGGCGGGGAAGGCGGGCGTGGTGACGGCAACGGCCACGAGCCTGCACGCAGCCGGAAGACCCGTGCAACCGGCGCGGTTGTGGTCGTGGCAGCACGCCGCCACGGCGAGGCCGGCCGGGGACAAGGTCATGGTCGGCAAGGACGTCGCGTGGAAGGCGGACTCGCCCTTCGAGGCATCGCAGCTTGCGGCATGGATGGTGCGCATGGGGGGACTTGGGCCCGAGGAGCGCGAGTCGGCGTTGGCGCGGGATGCGGCGGAGTCGTTTGACGGGGAGGCGATCCGGGGGCGGCTGGCGGAGTGGCGCGCGACGCTTGGGCCGCTGCGCAGGGTGCAAGCAGGGCTGTTCGCATGGTTGTTCGGCGTCCTGCCGGCGGCGGTGTGGTGGTGGGGATGGTTTCCCACGTTGGCATGGGCCGTGCCACCGGTGTTCGCCGCCTCCGTTTGGTTGTCTTGGCGCTTCCGGCGCGTCATGGCGCGTTGGCATCCCGAGGAACGGGACGAGCGGTCGCGCGTGGGCCTGATGTTGATGTTGTCACCCTTGACGGCGTTGCGAACGAGCGAGCTGGCTGGGCGAACGCGGTTCGCTTGGTTCCATCCCGCCGCCGTCGGGGCCGCCTACCTGCCCAAGACCGAAGCCGAGGCCCTTGCGGCGGCCTTGTGGCGGGACGTGGCCTATCCGCGGCACCCGTTGCCAAGTGCGGAGCGCGAGATGGCCGAGGTGGTCGAGGTGGAACGGCGGCGGACGGCGGCGGCGATGGACTTGTGGGCGCGGCGGGAAGGGTGGGACCCGACGATATGGGACCGGGCGCCTGTGGCCACGGATGCGTTGCACGAACGGTATTGCCCGCGTTGCCACGCTCAGTTCACGGCGCGCGCCGAGTCCTGCGGCGAGTGCGGCGGGCTGGGGTTGGTGGCCCTGCGGGCGAAGGCCGACGCGATGCAAGTTCCGAAGGGATAATCGAGGCGAATGGTGCGGAGCCCTCTGGACACCGTTCCACTTCGAGTTGCTTGCCTGCCTTGGATGCGAACTCGCCCCGGGGCCACCACGGCGGGTCCGAGGAGGACCTCGTCCGATTCAACGTCGGGGGGATCCCGCGTGCCGGGATTGGCGCATGAGCCAGCCCATGACACCGAATGCCACGGTGGCGACGCCGACAAGGATCCATGAAAGCCGGGAAAACACCCCGAGGGAGGCGGCATCGGACCGGCTTCCAACGCCACCCAAGACCAGCACGGCCGCGTACGCCACGTAGCCCCCGGCGTCGGCCAGGTACATGACAAAGCCGAGGTTGGCGCGGTCCTCGGCCTTGGCGACCAGCCGCTCCAGCAACGTGGTGTGGACGGCCACGTAGGGCAGGTACAACCCCATGCCCACCATGACCATAAACGCGAACCCGCCGAGGACGCCTACCGCCAGGCCCGCCAGGGAGCCCATCACCAACGCGGCGCCGCCCAGGCTGATGCCAAGCCCGTAGCGAAACGCGGCCGTGTTGTCATGCCATCGCACGGCAACCGCATTGGCTGCCAATACGGCCAAGGCCACCCATACCTCCGACCGGGTGAAGACGGAGGGTTGCCCCTCATAACCCAATGCCTTCCATAGCTCCGGCGCGAAGTCCGCCCGCAGCCCCCGCAGGACCGTGATGGCCGCGTACGCCAACACCAACCAACCCAAAACCCCGCCGTGTCGGCGCACGAACGCCCACCGCATGCCCGCGTCCATGGGAGCCCGTTCCCGCCGTGCGGCGACATCGTCCGCCGTGGGCGGTGGCAAGGACTTCAGCAGCCATGCGAACCCGATCAACGGCGGCGTGAACAGCAGTCCGGCAACAGCGGGCATCCAACGCTCGGCGACGCCCCATGCCATGACCTGCGCTCCCACGGACTTCGCAAAGCCGTCTGCCAGGATGAAGCTCGCGCACAATCCCGCCACCAGGGCCTCGGTCATCCGCCGCCCTTCGAGAAAGCCCAGCACCAGCCCGAACACCATCCCCAAGGGCAGGCCATTGAGGAAGAGGCACGCGATGTTCCATGGCCGGGGCAGCACGCCCGCCAACACCAAGGCGCCCTCCGCCACCCCGACGAGCCCCAGCAACGCCGCCACCCGCAGCCCCGGCCGCAGCCCCGAGACAAATCCAATCCCGATGCACTTGGACAACGCGTACCCCAGCGTCTGGGCCGTCACCAGGCTCGCCTTCAGGCCTGCGCCCTCGCCCGTCCCATCCCCATCCCAAGTTCCTGCCGCGAAGGGCTTCCGGAAGCCGTACATGCACGCATAGGTGCCAAAGGCTGCCACCATGCCCCACGCCGCCACCCACCATGGGTGGGCGTGCCAAGGGCCGGGCGACATGGAGGGTCCACGCCCTGTGGATGCGACACGCGCCACAAGCGAGACCCCTAGACCGGCAAATGGATCAGCGATGCCAGCAATGGTCGAAAGGCCTCCAGACCGGGCGTCGCCATGTGAGGGTCCTTGCCGCGGTCGTCATAACGCCGCACCTGGATGGCCTGCTCATAGTGGGCACCCGCCTCGAACTCGGCGGCCTCCCCCGACGTCATCGTGCCTCCTTGCAGTTCCAGGCTGCGCAACGACGCCTCCGACAAGCCGGCGAGGTAGCCCGCCTCCTTCCAGCACAGGTAACGCTTCGACGCGGCATGAAGGCGGATGGGCTCCACCACCTTCGGCCCGAACCATGCCGACAACCGGTTCGCGCCCACGTGCTCGTGCCGGGCATCCACGCCCTTGAGGGCGATGTCCTCGCCGAGGTCGTGCAACAGGTGCCCGATGTCATGAAGCAGGCTGGCCGCGATCACCTCGGGCGGTGCCCCCTCGCGCTGCGCCATCGTCGCGCACTGGAGACCGTGTTGGAGCTCCGTGACTGCCTCGCCATAGGCCCGGTGCCCCCGTTCCAAGTACACCGCAAAGATGCCGTCGATGATCTCGTCCTTGGTCATGGAGCCGATGCTGCCCCGACAGGTTGCTGCTGGGAATGGACGATTGCGTGACGTTGTCGAGCACCAGCCATTGATGCGGTCCAGCGGGGCCTGTCCCAGATGGCGCTCCCGTCAGGGGCATGGGGTAAGGCGGGTGCTTTGGATTTGACGGGATTCCACCGGCTTCGGTGAGGGATTTCGCGGTACAGATGCCGCGGTTGGATGAGGTAGGCGCATGGCTTGGGCTGTCGCTTGATGGTCCGGGGCTCCCGTCGCCCCAGGCGCTTCGGCAGAAGATCCCTGGCCACCTCGTTGAACAAACCGCGCCGCAGGCGTCGCAGCGCCTTCGGGGACCGGGCATGCGCCATCCGCAGGCCGTAGTGCCGCAGCCCATCCAGCGTGCCATTCAAGCTCAGCCGATCCATGCGGGCCCCGTGCCGGCACGCCGCCTCGATCATCGTAGCCCGGACCAGGTTGCACGCCACCCGGCCCGCCAGCAGCTCCTTGGCCGCGATCTCCGGGCTCTCCGCATGCAGGTGTTCCGGCTCCATCGACGTCCTGATGTCCCGGAACGACGGCTCGATGCGCCATCGCCGCTGACAGACCTCGGCTATCTCCGCCGCCGGGTAATGCTCCGGGTCCAGCAGCGTGGTTGCGACGAGGGCCACCTGCGTCCAGAAGCCCGGCTGCACCAAGCGGCTGCGCATCACCCGTACGGAAGCCTGCTCGAGGACTTGGCGCCACCGGGCCTCACTGATCGAGCCCGGTCGCTGGACGAGCTTCTTCCAAAGGAAGATGGCGCCTTCGGGAGCCAGGAGCTTAAGGAGCTTGCCAAAGTCCTCAGGGTGCGTCCCTGGAGCAGCCACGCCCCGCAATGGCTGCAGCGCCATCGTGACGAAGTCACCGAAGGCCCGGTCCCCGAGCAGGACGTCGCCCTTGTGGAGGTGGGGCCAGAGCTTCTGGGCCAGCGGGGTGTCATGCGTCGAT
>JBJSZF010000550.1:0-2477 GCA_046090125.1 Verrucomicrobiota bacterium | reverse complement strand
CGTGTCGCTGCGCCGCCCGCCGAAGATGATCGCGGAGATGGGCACGCCCTGCGGCTCGTCGGCGCGCGGCGAGAGGACGGGGTTGTTCCACATCGAGCTGGTGAAGCGGCTGTTGGGGTGCGCCGCCTTCTCGCCGGACGCGGGCGTCCAGGGCCGACCCTGCCAGTCCTCGAGCTGCGCAGGGACGGGGCCGTCCTTGCCCTCCCACCAGACCGTGCCGTCCGGCGCCAGGGCCACGTTCGTGTAGAGCGTGTCGTGCCCGATGATCTGCATGGCGTTCGGGTTGGACTGTGCGTTGGTCCCGGGCACGACGCCGAAGTAGCCGGCCTCGGGGTTGATCGCCCACAGTCGGCCGTCAGCCCCCGGGTACATCCACGCGATGTCGTCGCCCACGGTCCAGATCTTCCAGCCCTTGTAGCTGGTGGGAGGGACGAGCATGGCGAAGTTGGTCTTGCCACAGGCGGAGGGGAACGCGGCGGCGACGAAGGTCTTCTCCCCTTGGGGCGACTCGACGCCCAGGATGAGCATGTGCTCGGCGAGCCAGCCCTCGCGCCGGCCCAGGTAGGACCCGATGCGGAGGGCGAGGCACTTCTTGCCGAGCAACACGTTGCCGCCGTAGCCGCTGCCGACGGAGATGAGGGTGTTGTCCTGGGGGAAGTGGCAGATGAGGCGGCGCTCGGGGTTGAGGTCGAGCATGCAGTGCAAGCCGCGGTTGAAGTCGTCCGAGTCGCCCAGTTGCTGCCATGCCACGTCGCCCATGCGCGTCATGATGCGCATGTTGAGGACGACGTAGATGGAGTCGGTGAGCTCGACGCCGACCTTGGCCAAGGGGGATCCGGGCGGCCCCATCAGGTAGGGGATCACGTACATGGGGCGGCCCTTCATGGCCCCGCGCGTCAGGCCTTCGAGCCGCCGGTACATGCCCTTGGGCTCGGCCCAATTGTTGGTGGGACCGGCCTCTTCCTCCGTGGGCGTGCAGATGTACGTGAGTTGCTCGACCCGGGCGACGTCGTTGGGGTTGGACCGATGGTAGAAGCTGCGCGGGTGCTTCTCCGGGTTCAACCGCACCAGGATGCCCTCGCGCACCGCCTGTTCTTGCAGCCGGTCGCGCTCCGGCTCCGACCCGTCGCACCACACGACGCGGTCGGGCTGGCAGAGCCGGACTTGTTCCTGGACCCAGGTGAGGACGTGGAGGTTGGTCGTGTGCGATGACATGGAAGGCTTGTTCTTTCTCTTGCGCGGCCGACGCAGGGGGACGCGCCGACGCGATGGCGTCCAAAGACCAAAGCCATGCCCCCGAGGTCAAGCCTCGCCGGGTGCAATCGTGCGGGACACGGAGGCCGAAACCCACCCATGGATTGGCCAAACCGAGCACGAGATGGAGGGACGGCGGGGATGCGTCGCCGCAAGAACCGGTCAGCCCGGGCGAAGCAACCAGCCGGATTGTTCCCTCGGCCGGGCCGATTCAGTTGGGTCGGTCGTGCTGGCTCGATCTGCTTCCGCAACTCCGTCGTCCTTCGGCTCAGGGCAAGGCCCCCTTCACCACGGGCAACAGCAGGTGCGACGGATGCGCGGCATCCACGTGCACGGCGTTGGTGGCCATTCGCACGTGGGTGTGGCGGCGGAGCGGCTCGCCGGTGTTCGGGTTGGGATCGTAGCCGGGGTTGCTGCTGGACGTGACCTGCACCCGGATCCGATGGCCCCGATTGAAGACGATGCTCGTGGACCAACAGTCCACCTCCACCCACTCCGCGCGCCCGGGCCGCAGGGGCACCTCCCTCGCCAGCCCCCTGCGAAACCGCGCCCGCAACGCCCCCTCGCACACGTTGAAGGATCGGCCGTCCGGATAAACATCGCACAGCTTCACCATGAAGTCCGTGTCCGGGGCATCGCTCGAAACCCACAGCCGCGCCCGAACCCGGCCCGTGACCTCCACGGGTTCGGCCAAGGGCTCGGTGGTGAACACGAGCACGTCGGGACGATCCTCCAAGATCCGTTGGTCGATGGGCCCGGCGGGCAACGTCAACTGGACGCCACCCAAGGTCGGCACCGGCTCCGACGGGTCGTAACGATACCTCGATGGTTCGGACCGACCTGGCCGGGCCGCCCGGAGGGACCGGTCGCCATGGAGGTGAAGGCGTGTGGGCGCGACGTCGAACGGCGGCCACTGCGCGGCCGTGCGCCAGGCATTGCCGGGCGCGTTGGGATCGGTCACGTCGCCCACGACGTAGTAGGTCACGGCGGGCAGTTCCCTCATGCCGTTGGGCTCGTCCCGCAGCGTGGCCGCGAACCAACGCCACGGGTCATCGAGGTGGTTCGGGGGCCGCTTGGCGTTGGGGAACGTCAGGTCGCCCACCGTCTCCTGGAGGACGGCGTGCGCCCAGGGGCCCATCACCAGCTTCTGGCGTCCCCGCGCGCCCTTCCCTCCCCGCTCTTGCTGCGCCACAAACGCATCCAACGTCGCCTGTGCGAAGATG
>JBJSZF010000549.1:0-6177 GCA_046090125.1 Verrucomicrobiota bacterium | reverse complement strand
GGGGACCATGCGGGACATGCCTCCCATCCATGGGATGAACGTAAAAAGCCACAAAAGACGTCATAAATCGATTAAACAATTCAAAACGCCATGGATGGCGTTTTAATGTCCGTGTTCAAAACGCCATTCATGGCATCTTGTCTTGATGAAAGGCATGGGAGGGAGGACGCTTGGCGTGATGGCCATGGACACGGGAAACAACGACGCCGCGCTCCTGAAGACGGTGGGGGAGCGCATCGCGGCCCTGCGGTTGGCGCGCAACATGACGCAGGAACAGTTGGCGGAGCAGGCGGGGCTGGCGTTGCGGACGGTCCAACGCATGGAGCTGGGGGCCGTGGCGACGCAGTTGTCGGGATTCCTGCGCGTGTGCCGCGTGCTGGGCCTCGTGGAGCGCCTGGACGCGTTCCTGCCGCCGCCGGTCGCCAGCCCGATGCAGCAACTCCGGCAGGCGGGCCGCGTGCGTCGTCGCGCGACGGGACATCGGCCCGGGTCGAAGCCCGGAACCTGGACCTGGGCTGAGCGCCCATGATGGCGAGGGTGCAGCTTTGGGGCCGGACGATAGGGGCGGTGTCTTGGGACGAGGGACGCGGCGTGGCCGCCTTCCAGTACGACCCCGAGTTTGCGGGGAGCGGCATCGAGTTGTCGCCGCTGGTGATGCCCTTGGACGACCAGGTCCACGAGTTTCCGGCATTGGCCCGCGAGACGTTCCATGGCTTGCCTGGCTTGCTGGCAGACTCGTTGCCGGACCGTTTCGGCAACGCGTTGATTGACGCGTGGTTGGCGACCCAAGGGCGGACCCCGGGGAGTTTCAACTCCGTGGAGCGCCTCTGTTACACGGGCACGCGGGGCATGGGTGCGTTGGAGTATGCGCCGGTCCTCGGGCCCCGGCCGCGCAAGGCCTCGAAGATCGACGTGGACGCGCTGGTGCGCCTGGCGGGGGACGTGTTGACGCGGCGGGGCGGCCTGCGCGGCCGCCTCGATGGGACGGATGACTCCGCGGCACTGCGCGACATCCTGGTCGTGGGGACGTCGGCGGGCGGCGCGCGAGCCAAGGCGGTAATTGCATGGAACCGCGAAACAAACGAGGTGCGGTCGGGCCAAGTGGCGGCGGGGGAGGGTTTCGAGCACTGGCTCTTGAAGTTCGACGGCGTGGCGGGCAACCAGGACAAGGAACTGGAAGACCCGAAGGGCTTTGGCGTGGTCGAGTACGCCTACCATCGGATGGCGCGGGCAGCGGGCGTGGTGATGAACGAGTGCCGCCTGCTGGAGGAGCACGGACGGCGGCACTTCATGACGCGGCGCTTCGACCGCGTGGCGGGCGGCGGCAAGCTGCACATGCAATCGCTGGGGGCGTTGGCGCACCTGAACTTCAACCAGGCTGGCGCCCACGGCTACGAGCAGGCACTCGGGATTATCCGACGCCTGGGCCTGTCCATGGCCGAGGTCGAGCAGCAGTTCCGACGGATGACGTTCAACATCGTCGCGCGGAACCAGGACGACCACGTGAAGAACATTGCGTTCCTGATGAACCAGCGGGGCGAATGGTCTTTGGCGCCGGCGTTTGACGTGACTTTCAGCCACAACCCTCGGGGCGCATGGACGGCGACCCACCAGATGACGATGAACGGGAAGCGGGACGGGTTCACGATGGCGGACTTTGAGGCCTGCGCGCGCGCCGCGCTGATGAAGCGTGGCCGTGCGGCGGCCATCGTGGCAGAGGTGGTCGCCGCCGTGGCGCGATGGCCGGAGTTCGCGGCGGAGGCCCGGCTTGCGGACCGCTGGACACGCCAGATCCAGCAAGCCCATCGGCTCGCCTTCCCGAAGCGCTGACCCGCCCGGGCCCGTCTCATCCTCCTGGGCGCCGGGGCAGGCGAACCCCGAAGTGATGCAGCACGTTTCGGAACAACTTCTGGAACCGTGCGTCCGCATGGAGCGCCCACCCGGACCCAATGCTCCCTGCATGGAACACGCGCCCGCCCTCGGGCCGTTCCCAGTAGATCATCTCGCCGCCCTGGTCGTTCTTGGGCCGGATGGGGCGGAAGTAAAAGTCGAAGGCCGAGCCCCCGAACTTCCATGGGATGACGCCGTTGGCGAGGCGCACGATGCCGGGCGGGTCGGCGGGCACGGCGGCCCCGGCGGGGTCGGGTTGCTCCTGCAGGGCCTTCAGCGTCGAGAGCCGCACGTCGAACTCGTGACCGTTGGCCAAGGGCAGGCCTCCGTCGGGGCCGTGCCCGAAGGTCGCGCCCGCGCCCAGGCCGGTCTCCTCCGGTGTATGAAACAGGAAGTGGGACGTCTCCGACGCGATGTACGGCCCGAAGTTCCGGGCGTCGCCTTGGTTGTTCCATCCAAGCGTCTCCATGCCCACGAGCCGCCAGCCCGGGTGCCCGCACTCGCGCAGGAGGCCGCCGCGTTGCCCATCCTGGCTGTGCCAGCACTCGCCCGGCGCGACGGCGGCAACTGGTCGCCGGGCGCGTCCACCTTGCGGCATTCCATCACCTCGCCCGACGCGTCGAAGCTCACCCGCCAGAACAACGAGTTGCCGGACAACACCGCGACGTTGCCGCCGCCGCGCAGGTAGCCCTCCAGACCCTCCAAGGCGGGCACCGACCAGTATTCCGAGTGCCCGTTGAGCACCACGACGCGGTGCCGTCGCAGGAGGTCGGGGTCGCGGTGGAGGTCGAGGTCCGTCGCGACGTCGAAGTCGATGCCCTCGGCCTCGAGCCACGCATGGAGGAAGCGTTCGGCGCGGAGGAGATGGCTGTAGCGGGTGGGGCCGCCGTACAGGGCGTAGGGGCTGGCGGCGGGCCATGGGAGGCGCGAGCCTAATTGGTACGTCCCCTGTCCGGCCGCATGGCCGCGATACAAGCAGAAGGCCGGGGGAGCCTCCGGCGGGTTGGGCAGGCCATCGGTGCCGATGACCGCGTGCAGGGTGTCGGGCCATGTCCCGAAGGGCGCGCCGTTGTACGCCCGCCACGTGTTGGTCGAGCACACGACCAGGATCGGCGCCGGCGCGCGCCTCGGCGACCGGCGCACCACGAACGTGATGTGATGCAGGTGCTCGCGCCCGGCCCGCTCGTGCCCCACCCGCGCCACGTACACGCCCGGCCGCGCGTTGGCGGGCACCTTCCATGAAAGGGCCACCGGCCAACGACAATCCAGCAAGTCGTCCGAGGCCAGCCGCAGCCCGTGGCCGCGCGTCGGGTCGCGGGCCGGGTCGTAATCCGCGAAGCGCCGGACCTCGGGATCGAAGGACGGCCCGCCGATCATCCAGGTCCCGCCGTTGATCAACCGCCCGTGGCGTCGATGGCCAGACGCATCCGCGACCGACTCGCCGCGCTCCTCGGCGAACGTCCAGCAGGCCAGCACGTCCTTGCCCTTGGGACGTTCCAGTCCGCGGGTCGCATGCCGCTGCCGGACGTGCTCCGGCCCCAGCGCGGCGGACCGAAGGCTGGCCATGGCCAGGTCGCCGTCGAGGAGGCGCGTCGTCGCCCCGTCCTCGCCCATCGCCCCAAGCCGGATGGGATGCGTGCCCGGCGAGAACGGACCCGCAAACGGCCATTCGCCCGCAAGCTGGCCATCCACCCACACTCGCTTCGCGACGCCGTCCCACGTGGCCACCAGGTGATGCCACCGGCCCTTCCGCACGACGCCCGGTCCCGTCCGATGCACGACCGCGTCGTCTGGGCCGACGCCGTTCCCAAGGAAGAAGCCCACGTAGCCGCCGGGGCCGATCCCGAGCGCGACCCCGTGGTCGCTGGACTTGTCCTCCTGCGAGACGACGCCCTGGAGTCGCTCGATGGACCAAGGCCGGACCCACGCCTCGATCGTGAGTTCGTTCGTGGCGGCCTTCAGGTTGCGAGGCACATGGACGTAGGAGCCCGGATGGATGGGATGGGGCGTTGGGGGAACCTCCGGGAACTCGTGGAGGCAAGCGTCGCCAGACGGGTTGTCCACGCGCGTGCCAAGGCGGCAGACGGTGACGCGGCAGGGGACGGTGTTGCTGAGGTGCAACCCCACGGATTCACCGGCCCGGACACTGACAGCGCTGGCGTAGCCATGGACGCCCGGGACGACCTTGCCCGCGTGGGGCGGGATGGGGACGGGCGTCGCGGGTGGGTTGAAGGGCCCCGATGCGGCACGGGCGGATGCCGCGGCGGCAGGGCCGGCGCCGGCGGCGGCCAAGGCGGCCATCTTGACGAATTGGCGACGAGAGCTTCGTGACATGGCGACACCCGAAGGCTGGGGCACGCCCGGCCCGCCGGGCAAGTTCGAGCGGGCCACGCCCAGGCCCGCTGGTCGCCGACGGTCCCAGCCGCTCCCGGCAACGCGCCCAAGATCCCGCAGCAGGGGCCGGTGTCATCCCCGGGGCGTTGGCCCGATCGTCCTTCCAGGGCAGGGCTACCGTTGCGGCCCCATCCCGACGCAACGGCACCTTCTCGTTGGATATGCACCTGTCGCGGATGAGCGCGCGTTCTTTGGTGAACCCATCCTCTCGTCAAAGCGACCCACAACGCGTGGCGGGTCGTTTTGGAGCCTCGGTTTCCTTGCATGAGGACAAGGCGAAGGTCATGCCAAACGGCGTGGGCGATCTTCCGGTGCTGAAACGTGCCGCCCCGCCGTCGGTGGGCGACCCAGGAGCAAGGAAACCTGACCCGCCGACGGTGGCGGATCGTTTTCGAGGCCCCACATGTTTCCAGCAATCCGTTGCGAGGCATGTCGCCGCAAGAATTCGTTCTGAACCGTCCGGTGCGCCTTGTTCTCGTGGGGACGCATTCCTGGCCGGACATCGCTCGGGCTTCATCGGACGGTCGCGCTGCCCTTCCTGCGGGTATTGGGAGAAGTCGCCTGGCGTCGACTTCACGGGGCGCCCCCTTATGAATGCCTTGAGGCCAGAAAAGGCCTTGGCCGCAGGATGTAACCCGGGCTCCTCAAGGGGCTAGTGTGCCGCCCTCTAAATTATTTACATTATCAGGCAAGCGAGCCATGATTGCTCAATGCCTAGGGTCGCACCGGTCGTTGAACTCACGGAATCACAGCGCTCAGAACTCGAGAGCCGGGTGCGGGCGTCGAGATCCAGCCGTTCTCAGGTCTTGCGCGCACGGATCGTCTTGCTGGCAGCCGCGGGTCATCCAAGCGATGAAATCGCCGAAAAGCTGGAGGCTCCCCAGCAGACCGTTGGCAAATGGCGGCGACGCTTCTGCAAAGAGGGGCTGAAAGGACTCGAGGACCTGCCCCGGTCAGGTCGCCCGATGCGATTGGACGTCGCCAAGATCAATCGAGTCCTGACTGAGGTCACCCAGCCACCGGCTTCGCGCTCGCAGTGGAGCACTCGCTCCATGGCGCGTCATGCCGGCGTCTCCAAAAGCCATGTTCAAGCCCTCTGGAGCCGCAACGACATCAAGCCGCACGTCCGGCGCACGTTCAAGGTGTCACGCGATCCAAGCTTCGAGGCAAAGTTCTGGGACGTCATCGGACTCTACCTCAATCCCCCGCAAAAGGCCCTGATTCTGTGCTGTGACGAGAAGAGCCAATGCCAGGCGCTGGAGCGAACCCAGCCCGGGCTGCCCCTTGGGATGGGCCATGTCAGCACCAAGACGCACGACTACATCCGCCACGGGACGCTCACCTTGTTTACTGCGCTGTCGTACCTGGATGGGAAGCTCATCAGCCAGACCGCCAAGCGGCACACCCATGCGGAATGGCTTCAGTTCCTGAAGCATATCGAGGCAGAAACCCCGCCGGATCAGGAATTGCATCTGATCATCGACAACTACGCCACCCACAAGCATCCCAAGGTCCTGCGGTGGCTCAAGGCCCGCCCGCGCTTCCACCTCCATTTCACGCCGACAAGCAGCTCGTGGATGAACATGGTGGAGCGATTCTTCCGAGACCTGACGGAGGACGTGGTGCGCCACGGAAGCTTCGAGAGCGTCCAGGAACTGACCGCCGCCATCTTGGACTACCTGCATGAGCGGAACCTCAACCCGAAGCCCTACCAGTGGCGCGCGAAAGGCGCCGACATCTTGGCTAAGATCCAGCGGGCGAGGGGAAAACTGGGAATAATACCGCAAGGCACTTAGAGGGCGGCACACTAGCACGACCGCCACCGGCAGGCCCACCCGCATCCAGTCAAAGAACCCAATCCGCGTCCCGAGCGTGCGCTCGATGAGCCCAATC
>JBJSZF010000548.1:0-2282 GCA_046090125.1 Verrucomicrobiota bacterium | reverse complement strand
GTCAGCTCCACGAAGCGCACGCCGCGTTCCACGAGCCGCCGCGCGAGGAGGCACTGCCGCGCGAAGGTGCGCGTGTGCGGGTTGGACGAATCGAGGCCGTACAACCGCCGCGTCGCGTCGCCCTCGCCCTTCAGCTCGAGCAGGTCCGGCACGGACGCCTGCATGCGCGACGCCAGCTCGGTGTGGGCCAACGCCCCTTCGAGGGCCGCGTCCGCGCCCTCGGCCGCCATGGCCATCCGGTCCAGCCGCAACGCCAGCCGCCGCTTGGCGTCCTGCACGCCCGGGACGGATTCCCGGGGGGCGATGTTGGCCAGCGGCGTGCCGCCGTGCGCGTGCAACATCGATGCCTGGCACGTCGCCGGAAGGAAGCCGTTGCCGAAGCAGTCCATGCCGCCCGACGGAATCTGGCCGCCGTTCAGCACCACGTAGCCGGGCATGTCGAGGTTCTCCGACCCCAGCCCATACGCCACCCACGCGCCCATGCTCGGCCGTCCCTGCAACCCCAGGCCCGAGTGCAGGAAGTAGTTCGCGCTCGTGTGCTCCGGGAACGCCGACGTCATCGAACGCACCACGCACAGCTCGTCCGCGCACTGCGCGATGTGCGGGAACAGGTCGCTCACCCACAGGCCGGATTCGCCCCGCTGGCGGAACTCCCACGGCGACTTGAAGACCGTCCCGATGCTCTCGAACTGCGTCTTCTCCAGCTTGCCCATCACCTCGCGCGGGTTCTTCCCATGATGCCGCGCGAGCATCGGCTTGTGGTCGAACGAGTCCACCTGCGACACGCCGCCCTCCATGTACAGGAAGATCACGTTGCGCGCCCGGCCCCGGGCGTGCGACGGCGACGGCGTCACCGTCGCCGACCCGGCTCCCAGGAGCGCGTGCGCCGCCACCATCCCAAACCCCGTCGCCGCCCGCCGCAGCAACGCGCGGCGCGACAACATCGGACACGGCAATCCCTGCATGGTTCTCATCGGATGTGAATGAACTCGCCGGTGGTCAGCAACGCATGGGCCATGTCCCGCCAGGCCTCCGCCTCGGGACGCCCGCCGCCCACGGCCCGAAGCTCGCTCAACGACTCCAGGCACGCGGCCCGCTCCTCGGCGCGGGGCGGACGCGCCAACGCCCCCTCGTACAACCACGTCACCCGCGCGCCGTCGTCGGCCCCGGCCGTTTCCCGCAGCAATCGCTCCGACCATCGCCCCGCCTGGTCGTGCACGAACGCGTCGTTCATCATCGCCAACGACTGCGCCGGCACGTTGCTGCTGTTCCGCCGCCCCACCGTGCTGAACGGCGTCGGGTAATCAAACGCCACCAGGAGCTGCGGCAGGAAATTGCGCCGGATCGACAGGTACACGCTCCGCCTCCCGTCCCCGTCCAACGGCCCGCTTGCCGGGCGCGCCCGCCCGTCCACGTGGTCCGGCAGGTGCACCATCACCGACCGCGCCGGGGCCCCGTGCTGCAAGCGCCCCGACACCGCCAGCAAAGCGTCCCGGATCGCCTCCGCCTCCAGGCGGCGCACCGGCATCCGGTGCAGCCATTGGTTCTTCGGGTCCCGCTCCTCCGCCCTCGGGTCCGGGTTGCGCGACGACCTCCCGAACGCGTCCGTCAACACCAGCCGCCGCACCAGCGACTTCATCGACCAACGGTCCACGTGCACGAACTGCCACGCGAGATGGTCCAGCAGCTCCGGATGCGAGGGTGGCTCGCCCAGCTCGCCGAAGTTGTCCGGCGTGCCCACGATCCCCGCCCCGAACACGTGCTGCCACGCGCGGTTCACCGCGACGCGCGCCACCAACGGATGCGACGGGTCCGTCAGCCACCGCACCAGCTCCATCCGCCCGCTTCCCGCCTCGTTGCCCAGACGCACGTTGCCAAACACCACGGGAACCGCCCGCTCCACGGCCCCCGCCGTGCGCGTCGGCTTGCCGCGCACCAGCAGGTCCTCGTCCACGCCGTCCCCCTCCCACCACGCCACCGCCGTGCGGGATTCCCATGGCAACGACGCCGAAAGCTCGCGTTCCCGCGCCGCCAAGGCCTGGGCCGCGCCCGACGCCAACGCCGGCGCGCCCAGCCACGCCGCATGGGCGCGCGCCCATTCCACCAACGGGGCCAGCTCCGGCCGCGTCGCCAACCGATCCTCGCGCAACAGCCGGATTCCCTCCGCCAACGCGTCCGCCGTCGCCGCCGCCAACGCCTCGCGCGTCCCCTGCCCCGCCCCGGGCCGCCACGTCGCCCATGGCATCCCCGCCGGCGCGCCCGCCGCGTCCACCACCGCGAAC
>JBJSZF010000547.1:0-2956 GCA_046090125.1 Verrucomicrobiota bacterium | reverse complement strand
CAGGACGAGGACCTGGCCGCCGGGGCGCAGGATCCGATGGGCCGCGCGGACGGCCTCCGCTGGGTCCTCCGCGTGGTGCAGGGCATGGCTCAAGATCGCCACGTCCATGCTGGCGTCGTCGATGGGCGGCCGCAGGATGTCCCCCAGCCGAAACTCGAGGTTCGTCATCCCGTTCTCGCGCGCCTTGCGGGATCCGAACTCCACCATGCGCTCCGAGTTGTCCACCGCGATGACGCGCCGGCATCGACGTGCCAGCAACTCGGCCACCAACCCCTCGCCGGACCCGAGGTCCGCCACGTCCAGCGGCGGCAACAAGCGCAACAGGAGGTGCCCCAACGCCTGCCACGAGCGCCCCGGGCCGTACACCCGGTCGAACCGGCCTGCCACATGGTTGAAGTACGCCTGCGCCCGCTCCTCGCGCAGCGCCAGCACCCTCCGAAGGTTGATCTCGTCGGAATCCCGTTCCGGCAATTCCAACGCACCCTTGGCGGCGGCCCGCACCAGGGCTTCGAGATCGGATGCCAGACCCGTGCTCAACCCGTAAAAGCTGCGGCGGCCATCCTTGCGCAGCACGACCAGCCCCGCCTCCGTCAGCAATCCCAGGTGCGTCGAAATCCGCGACTGCCCCAGCCGCGTCACCTCCTGCATCTCGTTCACGGATAACTCGCCCGCGCCGAGCAAGGCCACGATCCGAAGGCGCGTCGGGTCCGACAATGCCCGCAATGCCTTCAGAGTGTCGCCCATGTCCGCGATCGTTTGGCTCTTTCCAGCCCGATTCAAGCCCGCCGTCCAGACCCGTGCGCCCGGGCCGGGGTTGCGCCACGTCGTGCGCCCGTCAAAGCCGCTCCACCTCCACCCACGCGTTGTAGTCCGGCACGCCGCCGACGGGGTCCACGCGGCCCGACGCCAGCAGGACGTTCCCCTCGGGCCAGTGCACCTGCATGTTGCCCGGCGCCATCTCCGCCGGGAACGCCGTGCCCTCCATCGTGCCCGTCTCGCTCCTCAGCCGAATGCGGTCGCCGCGTGCCAGGCCCAGCCGCGCCGCGTCCTCCGGGCTCATGAACACCGCGTCCCGCGGCGCGCCCGTCAACGGGTCCACCTCCGCGTAGATCAACGTGTTGAACTGCTTGCCACGCCGCGTGGAGACCATGAAGCGCGGCGGGCCGTCCTTCGCCGCGAAGCCCAGCGGCCGCAGGCTCTCGTCCGGCACCCCCACCACCTTGAAGTGCGCCTTGCCATCTGCCGTCGGGAACACCCCGCCCTCGCACAAGCGCGGCCCGCCGTATTGGATCGCGTCGCCCGTCTTCCGGAGTCCTTGGATGCCGTCGTAGAAGGGGACCACGCGCGCGATCTCCTCGCGCAGCCGCCAACCATCCTCGCCGCCCAGCAACGCGGCCCGCTCCGGCCACGCCGCCGCCGCCACGTCCCGCAGGATCTTCCATTCCGCCCGGGCCTCGCCCACCACCCTGGGAATCTCCGGCGAGAAGGCAATGCGCCGCTCCGTCGTCGTCTCGATGCCGCCGTCGTCCTGCTCGTACCGGGTCTTTCCGGGCAACAGCCACGTCTCCTCGCGCGACGGCTCGAACATCTGGTCCACCAGGAGGATGTCCTGGTGCACCCGAACGGGAACGTTGCGAAGCGCCGCCGCGACGCGTTCGGGCTCCGGCAACGTCCGCAGGAAGTTCCCGCCCACGTTGTAGAACACGTCCAACTGCCCACGCGCGGCCGCCTCGACCATCTCCACCGACGTCAGCCCGGGCCACTCCGGCACCTCGAAGCCATACGTCTCCGACAACGCCCGCACATTGTCCCGCGTCAACGGCTTCCCGCCCGGCAGCGCCGTCGAATAGCAGCCCATCTCGGCCCCGCCCTGCACGGACGAATGCCCGCGGATCGGCATCAGGCCCGTCTTCTCCCGGCCCACGTACCCGCGCGCCAGGCCCAGGTTGAGCACCATGGAGACGGCGTCCGCGCCGTAGCCATGCTGCGTGATGCCCATGCTCCACACGAACACTGCGTTGCGGCTGCGCATCAGCAGGTCCGCGAACTCCGCCATCGACGCCTCGGACAGCCCCGCCGCCTTCTCGAGGGTTGCCATGTCCTGGCGCTGCACGTGCGCCGCCAGCTCGGGCCAGCCCTCCGTGTGCCGAGCGATGAAGCCCTCGTCGAGCCCCCCCCGCGCCATTAGCACCTTCAACACCCCGTGGATGAACGCGATGTCGCCGCCTTGCCGCACCGGAAACCACCAGTCCGACATGGGCGTCCCGAACACCGCGCTCCCTGCCGTGCTGGGCACCCAATACCGCCGCATGCCCGGCTCCATGTACGGGTTCACCATGGCCACGCGCGTCCCCAGCTCGCGGGCCTCCAGAAGGTACTTCGTCGAGACCGGCTGGTCGTTGGCCGGGTTCGAGCCCCAGAACACGATCAGGTCCGTCCCGTACCAGTCCGAGTACGAGCACGTGCTCGCGGCGACGCCCACCGCGTGCTTCATGGCGCCCGTGCTGGGCGCGTGGCACAGCCGCGCGGCGTTGTCCACGTGGTTCGTTCCCAGGAACCTCGCGGCCTTCTGCGCCATGTAGTACACCTCGTTCGTCACCCCGCGCGCCGTGACGAAGAAGGCCATGCGGCGCGGGTCCGTCGCCCGCAGGCGCCGCCCGAGGCGGCCCAGCGCCTCGTCCCAGCCCACCCTACGGAAGCCCGGCGCGCCGCCGTCGCGCACCATGGGGTAAGGAAGGCGCCCCAGTTCCCTCAACTGCGCGTTGTCCCAGCCGGGCCGCCCGTCGCCGCGCTCGCGGGCCAGGTCCGACCGCAGTTGCGCGATGTTGCCCAGCCGCGCGGGGTCGAACGCGGGCATCGTGTTCAGCCGAAGCAGGTTCAGCCGCGTCATGCACAGGTGGGGCCCCTTCAGCGTCCAGTCATGGAAGCCGGCCACCCCGAGCGCGCACCCGTCGCA
>JBJSZF010000546.1:0-1083 GCA_046090125.1 Verrucomicrobiota bacterium | reverse complement strand
CCGATGCGGACCTTGAGGGTGAAGGCGGCGGCGGGGAACAGGGCGCTGGGCTTGTAGCGCGACGCGGTGAGCCCGCTGTCCATGGGGATGGTGAGCTGGTAGTTGCCATCGACGCCGGTGGCGTTGCGTACGGTGGCGGTGACGGCGGGGCTGCCGGGGATCTCGAGCACCACGCTGGACTTGGGCAAGGCCAAGGGGTTGCCCTGCTCGTCGCGCACGACGCCAAACAAGGTCTGGTGCGGCGCGGGTGGGAAGGCGTGCGTTGCGGGAATCCCAAGGGCCAGGGACGCGACGGCCACCACGGCCGCCGCAAGGGGGTTCGTTAGCCCTTGGGAAAAGGTCCGCCCTACCCGCGCTGCGGCGAGGGCATCCGTGGGATCCACGTGTCGTGACATGGGGGTGGGAGGTGTTTCCGGTTTCATGGAGGGCACGGCTAGTTGCCGGAGTAGGAATAGGTGACGAAGTGGATCTTCACGTCCTTGACCGTCTGGAGGAACCGGTCGAGGCCCTCCTTCGGGTTGTTGAGGAGCGAGCGTCCCGGGATCACCAGCTTCCATTGGCTGTTCCAGACGGAACGTCCGACGAGGCGGTTGTTGGTGAACTGCGAGCGTTGGAGCGTCCCGTTGGCCGTGTAGAGGTTCGGCGAGAACACCGCCGCCGTGGACACCGGCCGGAACGCCTGATGCTTGCGCATCTCAAACAAGGGCTCGGTCAACGAATCCGCCGACTGATACAGCTTCTTCGTGGCGTAGTCCGAAGCGCCGATGTTGAACGGCATCGGGATGGCCAGGTCCTGCACCACCCACGAACGAATCCCGCTGGTGTCCCCCAAGGGCGGGCTCCGCATCGAGTCCACGCCCACGGGGATGAGGTAAATGTAGGGCGTGCCGCCCAACGCCAGCGGGTCCAGGAAGGCCGAGTCCGGGTCCGAGGGCGAGGAGCCGCCGTTGCCGCCATTCGCGACCGGGTTGTCCATGCCCCGGTACCCCTCCAGCGCGACGCCCAGCCCAAACACCTTCGTGGCAAAGGCCGTGGGGCTGAAGTTCTTGTCCCCGGCGCCGTACGGTTGCCCGAAGAGGTTCA
>JBJSZF010000545.1:0-7559 GCA_046090125.1 Verrucomicrobiota bacterium | reverse complement strand
CTTCGCCCCACCCTCGCCTTCGCCTTGCTGGTCGCCTCGGTCGCGGTGCCCGCCTTCTCCCTCAACGCCCAGGTGTACGAGCAGCGGAAGGACGTCGTCTTCGCCGAGTCCCACGGCACCGGCCTCCTCATGGACATCTTCGTCCCCAAGGGAGCCAGCAACGGCCTCGCCATCGTCGATGTCGTCAGCGGTGCCTGGTACTCCGACCGCAACAAGATCCGCGACCACACCCTGGCCGGCATGTACGACATCCACTGCAAGCGCGGCTACACCGTCTTCGCCGTCCGTCCCGGCTCGCGCACGCGCTACACCGCCGCCGAGATGGATCGCCACGTCAAGGCCGGCATCCGCTGGGTCAAATCCCACGCCGCCGACCACGGCGTCGATCCCGACCGCCTCGGCCTCACGGGTGCCTCGGCCGGCGGCCACCTCGCCACGCTCGCATCGCTCACGCCCGAGGATGCATCCCCCGATGCCAAGGACCCTCTCCAACGCCATTCCACGCGCGTCCGCGCCGTGGGCGTGTTCTTTCCACCCACCGACTTCCTCGACTGGAAGGACGGCCAACGGGGCGACCTGAAGATCCTGGGGCCGCTCTTGTTCGTGGGCGGCGCCGAGGGCCGCGCGGAGGACGAGATCGTGGCCCAGGCCAAGTCCATCTCGCCGTTCCACCGCGTCAGCAAGACCGACGTTCCCTTCCTATTGATCCACGGCGACGCCGATCCCGTGGTGCCCCTCCGTCATTCGGAGAAGCTTCGCGATGCCATCAACGCGGCGGGTGGACGGGCCGAGTTGATCGTGAAGAAGGGCGGCGGCCACCCGTGGCTCACGTTGCCCGTCGAGGTGGGCGTGCTGGCGGACTGGTTCGACCGGGAGCTGGGAGGCAAGATCTCCGGCACCGGACAGCAGCCCTGACTCGGTCAGTTCGACGGGATCAACACCATCGAGCCCTTGATCATGGGCATGGGGATCACGAGACGCCCCAACTCGTTGAATGCCCCCTCCACCTTGCCGTTCTTTCCACCGACGCCGTCGAGAGCGTACTTGCCCTCGGGAGTCCGCTCCCAGGTTCCATCACCCGAGAAATCCTTGGGCAACTCCAACTTGAATCCGGCCGTCGGACCAGCGCCGTTCGCGGATCCCGGTTGGGCCGGGATGCCGGGCTTCGGACCAGCCCCGGGGGCCGGCGGGCCACCGCGCCGCCCCAACCCGTAGCGGGCGGCAAGTCCGGGATCGATCCCGGCCGTCGGGACCTGCTCCGCCGCAGCCTCGGCCGCAGCCGCTTGCGGAGCGCCCCCAACGGACGTCATGACGTAGCGTCCATCGGGCATGAACTTGAAGCGCAAGGGAGACAGGAAGCCCTGCAGCATCATCCGCATCATCGCGAATTCGGCCGGGGGGATATTCCCTTGCTGGCGGCGAATGCTCAGCAGCACGCTCGCCACGTCCACGCGCCAACGACCGAGGATGCGCTCCGAGGCGTACTTCGGGGACACGCCCGTCTTCACCCATGCCGTGAAGTCCGCGAGGTCGAGCGCCAACAAGGCCGCCGTGATGTCCCCGTTGGCCAGCACGGCCCGCGTCTTGGGATGGTTCACCACCGCCGAAAAGCCCGCCTTGTCCCGAAGCAGGCCCATGAACTCCTCGTCCGTGGCCATGTCCGTGATCTCCTGCCTGCCCTCCAGAGCATAGAACGGCGGGTAGTCGCGCAGGTACTCCAGCACGTTCGGGTTTTCATAGACGAGCCCGAGCACGTCCGACACCTCGTAGAAGCGCGCCGGCGTGCGATCGAGCGCGGCAAACGTGCGCTCCCACGGCGTGTCCGACATCGAACGCCTCAGCGACGTCCCCAGCTTGACCAGGCCCGGCTCGTTGGCGCCCTCGCCCGTCGTCTGGGCCGTCAGATACCCGCCCGCATACACGCGCTTGCCCGCCGTCAGGAACACCACCAACGCCATCAACAACCCAATCACCAGCCCGCCCGCCTGATTCATCCGCCCGAATTGCTCCCGCGTCGCGTCGTCCTCGTTGTACTTCATGTGGAAGACGATCGGCTGGTGCGCCAGGAACCCGAGCCCGTAGATCGCCAGCCACACGCCCACGAACGCAACAAAGCCCGGCAACATCTGCTGCATCGCGATGTTGTCCGCCGCCACCTTCAGCGCGACCGGCTCCAGCAACCGCCCCAACGGCTCCATCACCAAACCTGCCACCACGGTTCCCACCAACGCCACCAACATCCGGATCGCCCCCGACCCATAACCCAACGCCCCGAACGCCAGCGCAAACAGGAATGCAAAAACCCAAACGAGCATGTCCGCAGGCTAGAAACGGGACGCCATCGAAAGCACGCCCAAACTTCCGCCGCGCCCCACTCTTTGAAGCGCCACCCGGTTTCTTGCGCCGCCTTGCACGGCCCAAGCGGCCCGCCTACGCCGTCCCCTGCGCCGCCAACGCCAATGCCCCCACCGGCACCGAGTCCTCTCCCAGCCCCGCCAACCGCACCTCCGGCCCCGGCTGGAACGCCTCCATCACATGCCGTCCCAACGCCTCCGCCATCGCCGCCCGCAACGGCTCCCCGACCAACGACAAGCCCCCGCCCACCACCACCACCTCCGGGTGCAACAGTTGAACCACGTGCGACAACGCAAAGCCCAGGTTGTCCGCCAGCTCGCTCAACACCGCCTGCGCCCCAACGTCCCCCTCCGCCAACGCGCCCGCCAGGTGCCGCGCCTCGCCCCCCTCACGCCCGCCCAACCGCGTCGCCAACGGCCCTGCCGGATGATGCAGCGCCACCTCCCTCAGCCGCCGATCCACCGCCCACCCCGAGCACCGGTCCTCCACCGTCGTCCCCGACTTGTCCAACCGCACATGCCCCACCTCGCACTCGCCCGGCCTCAGCCCATGGTACAGCCGCCCGCCCACCACCAATCCCCCCCCCACGCCGCTTCCCATGTTGATCCCAAACACCGGGTCCCGCCCCTTCCCGGCCCCATGCAACGCCTCCCCCAACGCCGCCACGTTCGCGTCGTTGTCCACGTGCACCGGCAACCCCGTGGCCTCCCGAAGCCACGCGCCCAACGGAAAGTCATGCCAGCCCTTCACCTGGTGCGAGCAACACACCTGCCCCGTCTTCCAATCCACCGGCCCGCCAAATCCCACCCCGATCGCCGCGACGCGCGCCTCCGACATCAACCCCGGCAACGCGCCCGCAATCTGCGTCCGAATGCCCTCGCCGCCGCCCGCGCCATCCACCGCCAACCGCACCCGGCGACGAATGACGCCATCGCCGCTCCCGCGCACCAGTTGCAGCTTCGTCCCGCCAATCTCCACCCCAATGTACTCGTGCGGCTCGTTCATGGTGCCTTGGGCGATCACGCCCAGTCGTAGTTAAAGCTGATGCTGATGCGTTCCGATCCCACCGGGTTCGCCGGCACCTCGTGGCGCAGCCAGCTCTCGAACAACGTCAGGTGACCCGCCCGCGCTGGATACGTCACGTGCGTCCGGTGCATGGGCCGCGCATCCGCCCGGCGCGGCGGGGCGGCCATGAAACGGCTCAGGCGCGGATCCTCAAACTTCAAGCCAGCGCAACCGCGCGGAGTCCGAACGTAGTACGTGCCGCTCACGACCGAGTTTGGATGCAGGTGCAACCCATGCACCACCCCCTTCGGCATGATGTTGATCCAGCAATCCGTCATCCCAAGCCGTCGGCCACCCAGGTCCCAGTCCAGCGACCGCGCATAGGCACGCACATGCCGGTCCAGGCGACGGCCCAACTCCATGAAGGTGCTCGACATCCGATGGAGCTGGTCCATCGAGCCGTAGGACGTATAGCCGCCCGGATAACTCGAACGAGACCATCGCAGGCCCGCCGCATCCACCTCCGCGATCTGCCGGCATTCCACCAACAGTTCACGGTTCACCGCCTCCCAGCCGCGCCCCAGTGGAGCGTGGTAAACATGGGTGGCAAACCAACCTTGGACGCGTTTCAGGCTCACACGCCTCGGTGCTGGAGGAAAGGATGGGGAGCGCCCGATGCCTCGGGATGGAAGGCCATGGAGACGACCCAAAAAAATTTTGGGGCCTCAGGAACTTCGGGCGAAGCGAACCGTCAAAGTTCGGCTCACCCGAGGAACCCTTGCAGCCCCTGGAACGTCCGCTGCACGCGAACCACGGCGGCAACGTGCCGCCAACCGCGCGTCACTTCGCGCGCGCCGCCGCCGCCTTGGCGTTTTCTTTCTTGCGACGGGAGTAGGACACACGACGACGACGCTTCTCGACCTTTTTAGGTTGCTTGCCCATAGGGAGTACGCTGCGGAAGGATTTCCGAACTTGTGCGAGCAACGATGCGGATTCACCGGGGGGCCTTCAATCTCTTTTTCGGACTGTGCATGGCCTGGTTCATGGCCGGATGCGCCACGGCAGCCGAGACGCCCAAGAAAAAGGACGAGCCGAGCAAGCCCAAGGACGCCAAGCCCGACAAGCAGGCCAGCTCGCTCCGGCTCCACATGGAGGCCGGCTCCGGAGGCGTGGGCAGCGGCAAGGTCCAGGTCCTTCGCACCAATTCCATCACGCTCACCGTCGAGCGCAGCCCGTTCGTGGACGAGGGCTTCATCGAGGAGGCCCGCGTCATCGAGGGGATCGGCGGGCACATGATCTACGTGCGCTACACCTCGCAGGGAGCCATGCGCCTCCAGATGTGGACGGCCTCCAATCCCGGGCGCCACGTCGCCGTCTGGGCCAAGTGGACCGAGGGCCGCTGGATCGCCGCGCCCATCCCGCCCAAGCCCCTCGAAGAAGGCGTCATCGTCTTCACGCCGGACGCCTCGCGCGAGGAGGCCGAGCGCATCGTCCGCGGCCTCAACAACGTCGCCGTCAAGCTCGGCAACCAGGAGAAGCCCTCCAAGAAGGCCAAGGCGGCCAAGGCCAAGGCCAAGGAAAAGACCAAGGAATCCACGGAAGAAGACATGTTCTTGAAATGAGCCATCGTCCCCTGCCCCGCATCGCCTCCTGGCTCCTCGCCGCAACGGCTCACGCCCTGCTCCAGGCCCAATCGTTCCAGCTTCCCACCGACAACAAGTCCCTCCTCGAGGTCGGACGCCCCAGCGAACGCTTCCTCGTGGGGACGGCCGGCAAGCCCTGGGAAAGCGGCCAGTTCGGCTGCGTCCGCTCCGACGGACGCCAGTTCCACGAGGGCATCGACATCCGTTCCATCCAGAAGGACCGTCGCGGCGAGCCCACCGACCCCGTCCTCGCCGCCGCCGACGGAACCGTCGCCTACGTCAACCTCAAGCCCGGCCTCTCCAAATACGGGAAGTACGTCGTCCTCCGACACGTCATCGACCAGGTCGAGGTCCATACCCTGTACGCGCACCTCGCGTCCGTGGACAACGCCGTGCGCCCCGGCCAACCCGTCCGCGTCGGCCAGGCGATTGGCGTCCTGGGGCGAACCTCGAACACCCGCCAGCGCATCACCAAGGACCGCGCCCACGTCCACTTCGAGGTCTGCCTCCGTGCCTCCCTGGACTACGCCTCCTGGCATCGCGCCCACCAAAAGGGCACGCGCAACGACCACGGCGAGTTCAACGGGCGCAACTTCCTGGGCATCGAGCCCTCCGCCCTCCTCCTGGCCGCCGCCCAGCAAGGCAGCCGCTTCTCCCTCGCACGCCACCTCGCCGCGCAGCCCGAGACCCTGCGCGTCCTCGTGCGCGACCCTGCCCTCGCCTGGCCGCGCCGCTTCCCGGGCCTCGTCCAGCCCAACCCCGTCGCGTCCAAGGAGGGCGTCGCCGCATGGGAGATTGCGATGGCCTTCAACGGAGCCCCGCTGCGCCTCACGCCACGCTCCGCCCGCGAGTGCGGGGCCGCCTCCCGCATCCACGTCCTCTCCGTCAACGAGCCCCAACGTAACGCCCATCCCTGCGCCGGCCTCGTCGTCCGTCGCGGTCAGGCCTGGTCCCCGCTGCCAGCCCTCGAGAACATCCTCGAGCTCGCCCGTCGGTGACCCCGCGCCGCCCATCCGGCCGCCGCGCCCGCGCCCCCCGGGCCTCCCTGCTCGCCCTCGTCGCATCGTTCCTTTTGCCCGTCGCACGCCCCGCCGTCGCCCACGCCCAAGATGCCCCCACGGAAGCCGTCCCGCCCCGCTCGCTCCAGCTCACGGGCCTGACCAAACGCCAGCTCGCCGACGAGTCCGACCGTTGGCATTTCCAGGGCTACCGCCGCACCCGGGTGACGCGTGTCAGCCGGGACGGCCAGGACCTCCACGACGCCACGTGGCAGGCCATCGACACCGTGCCGTCGCGGGACATGGCTTCCGTCGATGCCTCCGTGGCCCGCTTCATGGAACGGCATCGCGTGCCGGGCTTCTCCTTTGCCATCGCCCACGACGGCCGCCTCGTCCTCGCCAAGGCCTATGGCCACGCCGACCCGGAACGTTCGGAACCCCTCGCGCCGAGGCATCGATTCCGCATCGCCAGCGTGTCAAAGCCCCTCACCGCCGTTGCCATCCTCCGCCTCCAGGAGCGCCACTACCTCCGCCTGCACGACAAGGTCTTCGGCCCCACCGCCCTCCTCGGCAGCCCGCGCTTCCCCGCCCACCCCCAGCCCGACCCGCGCCTCATCACCATCGACCATCTCCTCACCCACGCCGCCGGCGGCTGGGCCCAGGACCTCGGCTTCGACCCCATGTTCCACAACCCGGCGTGGACCCGGGCCGACCTCGTCGAGAAGACCCTCCTCACCCAACCCCTCCAACGGGAACCCGGGGCCGAGTTCCACTATTCCAACTTCGGATTCTGCCTGCTCGGCCGCGTCATCGAGGCCGCGTCCGGACGTCCCTACGACGCCTTCGTCCAATCCGAAGTCCTCCAACCGTGCGGCATCCGCGCGATGGAGGTGGGCGGCGACACGGCGGCCGACCGCCGCCCCGACGAGGTCCGTTACCAAGGCCAGGACGGCGAGGATCCCTACGGCATGAAGGTCGCGCGCATGGACGCCCATGGCGGCTGGATCGCCAATGCCGTCGATGTTGTCCGCTTCTTGGTCCACGTGGACCAGCGCCCGTCGAAGCCCGACCTCCTCCGACCCGACTCGCTGTCCGTCCTGTTTGCGCCCGGCCCTGCCTCGCCCCGCTACTCCCGAGGCTGGGCCGTCAACAACGCCCCCAACCATTGGCACGACGGATCCCTTCCCGGATCCCAGTCCATCGCCGTCATCACCCACGACGGCTTCTGCTGGGCCGCCCTGTGCAACACCCGCGACCGCGGGATCGGCCCCGACCTCGACCAACTCATGTGGGACGTCCGCAACGCCCTCACCCGGCTCCCCGCCATCGACCTGTTCCCGTAATCCAACGCCCGGCAACGAAACCGCCCCGCCCCTCGCTCGGGTTCGGTGCGGGAGGCAAGGCGTCGGTGCGCGTGGGCGATTCGTTGGGGAAGGGCTTTGGGGGGCGGCCGAGGACGGCCGCGCTCCCAGCGCACACGACCCCGTTCCCCGTTCCCCGCTTCCCGCTTCCCGCCCGGTTTGGTGCGGGAGGCACGACGTCGGCGCGCATGGGCGAT
>JBJSZF010000544.1:0-10999 GCA_046090125.1 Verrucomicrobiota bacterium | reverse complement strand
GGTCGCCGACCTTGTGCAACCACGAGGTGACGCGCCATCCGCCGCCTTCGAGCGGATCGAGGCGTGCTTCCTTATGGCGTGGTCGCGGCGGGGCGTCCGTCCGCAGCCGGTATTCCTTCCGCACGGAACGCGACTCGAACTGGGCGGTCAACGAACGGTTGGCGCGCTCGCCCTTGCCGAACACGATCAACCCGCTGGTGTCCCGGTCGAGCCGGTGAAGGATGGCGAGGGCTGCCCAGCGTGGCTCGCGGTCGCGAAGCCAGTCATAAAGGCCCTCGCCCGCATGGGGCGCGGGTGCATGGGTGTTCCAGCCCGGCGGCTTGGACACCACGAGCACGTCGTCGTCCTCGTGCCGCACGCACGGGGGCAACGAGGACCGCCAGGCCGGTGGGGCGGGGACGGGGTCCATCAGCTGAACTCCCATCGGCCCGTGCCGATGGCGTAGGCGCTGATGGCGAGGTTGGTGACGGCGTGGGCCAGCATGGCGTCGCCGAGGCGGCCCTTGCGGATCACGAGCCCTTGGTAGGCGGCCCCGCAGAGGATGGCGGAGAGCCAATGATCCGTGTGGGACAGGCCGAACAAGAGGGATGTGATGGCGAACGCGCCCACGTGGAACGTGCCCAGCGCGACGGACTCGAACCGCGCGTTCGCGATGTAGCGGTACATCAAGGACCGGTAGAACACCTCCTCCATGGCGGGCACGACGAGGGACCGGCCGAGGACACGGATGGCGACGAAGCCCCAGCCGAGGGCGGGTTGGGACGCGAAGAAGGCGACAGGGTTCCATGCCTCCGGGGGCTTGGGCGTCGGGGCCTTGGGGCCGCCGGCCCATTCCCGCGCGAGGTCCCAGAGCCGGCCCAGCGACGGCACGTGGCCTTCAAGCCCGATCCATAGGGCGGCGATGGCGATGCCGACCACGACGCCCTCGACGCTGAACGCCCAGCGCATCTCGGCGATCCGGCCGCGCCACCACCACAGGAGGGCTCCGGCGGCGGCGGTCTTGGCCACGTACATCCAGTACTCGGACCCGGCGAAGGCCTTCGCGCCCAGCGCGCCGATGACCAGGAACAAAGCGAAGGGAACGAAGCGGACGACGTCCGGGCTCTCCAGCAGCGAGGGCTGGGGCTTGCCGGGGCCGGGTGCGCCGGACGTGGCGGGCGGTTGCCCGGAGGCGATATTGCTTCCCATGGTGCAAAAGTGACCCCACGGCCCCGGGGGGGTTCAATCTCAATCCTCCCGCGCGTATCCCCCATCTTGGTGCGACGGAGAACGTTCCACCCCGCGCCCTTGCATGGTTTTTGCCGTCCTTGTGACTTGTCATGCGCCCGGGCAACAAATGTTTCGGGTCCGGGGTTGAATCGGGGGGTGCGAGCGGAGTACTACGGAGACCGATTCCCAAGGGCGGTCCGCATGACGGGCGTGGCACGAGCCATGTTCCATCGAAGGCGTGCGTGCAGCCTTGTGGGCGGCAGCATCAATAAAACAAATCCTCATCATGAAACGATCCACACTCAGATTCCGCCTGCGCGGCGCCCTGCCCTTGGCCGGGCTTTGCCTGGGCTCCTGGAGCCTGCTGGGGCAGGCCGTCCCCGGCGCGCCCGAGAACAACGGCGTGCAATCCACGGGCGACACGGTGTACGTCAACACGGCGAACGGCGCGGACATCAACAACAGCTCCACGGAGAGCATCGGCGTCGCCATCGCCCGCAACGGCAACGTGGTCGTGGGCTGGGAGGACGACGGCGGCGACCTGAGCGACCTGCAAGCCACGTGGACGCTCTTCAACATCCAGTCCCAACCCATCATCGAGCCGACCGAGATCAAGTCCATCGACCCCGCGTTTGCAGGCCAGACGGTGACGTCGCGATTCCTGTCGTACTTCCGCGCGGACAAGACGCCGACGCCGGCGCGCACGGGCTGGGGTCCGAAGATCCAGGCGAACCCCTTCGGCGACGGCTTCGGCATGGGCTCGACCTCGTTTGAGCTGGCCTTGGAGGTTCCGGCGCTGGCGCCCATCGAGAACAACGCGGCGGGCGAGAATGCGGGCGACTATCCCACGGTCCAGTTGCTGGATAACAGCGGCGCGCCCTTGGGCATCGTCTCTGGGGTGACCGACGCCTACGCCGAGGCGGCGGGCAACATCCGCATCGGCGACTGGGGCTATCTGTCCACGGGCAACATCGTGGTCGCCGGCGAGAGCCGCCAGACGGCCGACCTCGTCTCGGTCTGGGGCGGGGCTGCGGCGGCCAACCACGTGACGATCCGGATCGTCAAGCCCGACGGCACCGAGGTGAAGCTCATCCAGCTCGCCTCGGCCACGGCGACCAAATCCGAGATGTGGCATGGCATCGGCACCATCAAGACCGGCTTTGGTGTGCGCTTTGCCGGCGACGACGGCCGCGCGAAGCTGCGGCTCTTTAACAACGACGGCACGCCCACGGTGGCCACCAACATCGACCTCGGGACCCTCGTGGGGAACCCGGTGGCCGCGACGGGCGGCCGCGGCGACGGCGTCGGCTTCCACGGCAACGGCAACGACGCCTACGTGGTGGTGGGCGTGGGGACTGACGCAGACGGCAAGCCCACCGTCCTCGTCACGGTCCTCAACGCCAATGGCACCGTGCGCTGGAGCAAGTCGGTGGCGGACGACATCGACCTCTTGTCGCCGGGCCGCGCGGACGTGGCCATCGACGCACTGGGGCGCGTGGCCGTGACGTACGACACGACGTCGGCCTCCGTGAATGGCGTCCGAGGCGTGTTGGCCCGCGTCTTCGATGCCTAGGGCAGCCCGTTGGGCGGCACGTTCTACGTGTCCGAGCGCGAGACGCCGGAGTCGCTCGCCTCGGAGTCGCGCCGTCCGCGCATTGCCTTCCGCAACGACACCATCGCCGTCGTCTGGGAGACGCTCAGCGCAGAGGTGCCGGACGTGCGGACGGTGGCGTTGCGCCAGTTCGTGATCCCCGTGAAGCCGGGCTCCATCGAGGCGGCCGGGCTGTCCCGCATCGTGGCGGACACCCCGGTGATCAACCAGGGCCTCAATGCCCTGGGCAACTGGGAGCCCTACGTCTCCGTGCTCGGCACCAGCACGTTCCTCATCGAGGGCAATGCCTTTGCCCAGGACACGCAGGACAAGCAACGCTTCGTCGTCGGCTTCCAGCCGGCGGCCGGCGGCGCCTACAAGCTTGGCGAGGCCGTCTTCGCCGACAACGGCACCCCCTACCGCGGCCCCATCAATGCCTCCCGCCAGAATGGCAACCCCGGCCGCGTCGGCGGCGACCCGCGCCCCGGAGCCGTGAACTTCGTGGCCGGCGGCGAGATGTCTCCCCACACCGTGCCGGAGCTGGGCTCCGACAACCGCTGGAAGCTCGGCTACGACCGCCTCACCGCGTCTGGCACCGAGAGCCGCTACGGCACCGTCCAGCCGTTTGCCCTCAACCCAACGACGCTGGCCCAGACCCCGCTGGCCAAGGCCTTTGACGCCGCCCATGGCCGCCGCACCGAGGGCGTGGTCTTCTCCGACCAGAACACCCGCTTCGGCGGCGACATCGTGGGCCTCGGCAACGGGAACTTCGTCGTGGCCGTCGAGGATCGCTCGCGCCTGTTCCGCGAGGACGGCAACTGCGCCGTGGCGACCATCATCAAGCCGGACGGGACCATCGTGAAGGAGACCTTCAAGGTGGCCGACGGCGACTACTGGGCGAACCTGGCCGCGTTCAAGGGCGGCTTCGCGCTGCGCGTCGCGGGGGTGCTGTACTTCTACGACAACGATGGCAACAGCCTCGGTTCCCTCGACCAGAACGCCTCCGGCGAGGCCTTCGACCGCGGCCGCGGCGACGGCACGCGCATCGCGGGCCATGTCAACCAGCCCTACGTCTATGTCGCCGGCAAGGTCAGCACCGCGCCCGTCGTCCGCGTCGCCGCCTTCAACGCGGCCACGCGCTCGTTCGTGGCCGTCGCGGAGGTTTCCGAGGGCGGGTTCCGCGGCGACTTCGACCGCGCGACGGTTGCAGCCGACGCGCTCGGCCGGGTGGTGGTGGGCTGGGTGGCCAAGCCGGACGGCTACGAGCTGCAACAGGTGGCGGCCCGCGTGCTGGCGCTGGAAGGCGCCGCGTTCCGCGCGTTGACGCCGAGCTTCCTGCCCTTCGTCAACCAGGCCCCTGTCGGCGGCATCCGCACCTTCCAGATGGCCGTGGCCATGACCACGCGCCAGATCCTCGTGGCCGCCAAGGGAGAGATTAACCTCTCCAACAAGCCGGAGCAGGGAGCCAACTCCCCCACCGAGCTCAACTTCTTCACCGTCGTGTCGCACCCGGCCCCGGCCGACGACCCGACGCCGTCTGCCAACGCGTCTCAGACGACGGTGGGCGTCAATGCGCCGGCCGGCCTCACGGGCGGGGCCTTCAGCAACGTCGTCGTGGACGAGGCCTCCAAGACCATCACGGCCGACCTCCCCGCGTCCGGTGACCAAGGCTACCTCACGATCTCCCCGGCACGCCCGATCAAGAGCGTCGAGAAGGTCGGCAACAAGCTGGTGATCAAGTATTGATCCCGGCCCGCATGCCCCGTGGATCGGGGCGTGGCGGCGACATGCTGCGGCGTCCTGCCCTGGCGGGACGCCGCTTTCTCATGTCCAGCGCGATGGGGTGTTCCAGAAACGGCCGTTGCCCTTGCGGCAGGCCGCGTGCCCTTGCGCGGCGGCGGTCAACACACGCTGCGGGGCTCGGACAAGCGGACCCACGCCGCGACGAGCCGCGTGGCCTGCTCGGCGACTTGGCGTCCGACGTCGAGCACCTCGGCGTGCGTGACCTGTTGCTGGGGCCCGGCAAGCCCGGCCGCCACGTTGGTGATGCAGCTCAGCCCGGCGACGCGCAGGCCGCATTGGCGGGCAACGATGGTTTCTGGCGCCGTGCTCATGCCGACGGCATCGGCCCCAAGCCGAGCGAAGGCCCGAATTTCGGCCGGGGTTTCAAACGACGGCCCTGGCACGGCGAGGTACACCCCCGAGCGCAGGCGGACCTTGGCGAGGCGTGCGGCGGCCCGGGTGCGCTGGATCAGCGCCGGTTCGTAGGCCTGGGTCATGTCCACGAATCGTTCGCGTCCTCCGGCGACGGGGCCGCGGAGCGGGTTGCCTCCCATCAGGTTGATGTGGTCGGTGATGGCCATGAAGTCCCCGGGCTTCCATCCGCGCTGGATGCCGCCGGCGGCGTTGGTGAGGAGCAACTCCTGCACGCCCAGCTCGGCGAGGACCCGCACGCCGAAGGTGACCTGGGGCCAGTCGAAGCCCTCGTAGAAGTGGGCGCGCCCGGAAAGCACGGCGACGTCCTGGCCCTCCCATGCGCCTAGCACGAGCTGGCCGGAGTGGCCCGGGACGCTGCCCATGGAGAAGCCGGGAATGCGGTGGAACGGGATGGACGTGGGACGGGGGATGGCTTCGGCGACGCGTGCGAAGCCGGAGCCCAGGACGATGCCGATGCGGGGTGCGGCGTCGGCGCGTGCGAGGCGGGAAATGGCCCGGGCGGCGGCGGCGGGATGGGGCGCGGTCCGGGTCGAGGTGGGCCTCATGGCGCGGCGCTCTTCGGGGGCGACGGGGTCTCGAAGGGGGCGAGGCCTTGCGCCTGCGCGGCCCAGCCGCCGGCCATCAGGCGGAGCAAGTGGGCCAACGCATCGGGAGGCGTCCATCCGCGCTCGGCGGCGAGCTGGCCGGCGCGCTTGAGGAGTTGGGCCGACATCACGTCGGTTCGTTCCGGCGGGCAGCCGAGCCTCGCGAGCGCGGCGGCGACCTGCGACGGGTCGGCGTCCATGCGAGCCCTAGGGCAGGACGGTGGCGGACTTGATGTAGTCCAAGCGTGGGAACTCGGCCTTGAGGTAGGCGTTGCCCTCGGTTTGGATGCGCATCTGGTTGGGGCCGCGCCCGCGGGGCGCCCCCTCGCCGTACTCGCCGTTGATCTTGTCCACGATGTCCATGCCCTCGACGACCTTGCCGAAGGGGGAGAAGCCCATGCGGTCGAGGTTGGTGTTGTCCACAAGGTTGATGAAGAACTGGGTGGTGCGGGTGTTGGGGCCGGCCATGGCGAAGGTGATGGCGCCGCGCTGGTTGCTGCCCTTGACGGGGTCGTCCTGGATGCGCGCCTCGCGCCACGGGGCGGCCACCTTGGGGTCGCCGTGGATCCCGAACTGCCCCATGAAGCCGGGGATGACGCGGAAGAAGGCGACGTCCTGGAAGTAGCCGGACTTGACGAGGTTGAAGAAGCGGTCGGCCCCGTTGGGGGAGAGGTCGCGGGTCACCTGGATGGTGAAGCTGCCCTGCGTGGTGTCGAACTTCGCCTTGAAGGTGTCGGGGGCCTTGGCCGTGAGCTTGGAGGGGTCCGAGAAGTCGCCCTTGGCGGCGGCGGGCTTGGGGGAAGGCTTCGGTTCCTCGCCCAGGGCGAGCGAGGCGCACGCAAGGGCTTGGATGGAGGACACAAGGAAGAGGCGCGTGTTCATCGCGGCGGGAATTACCCGCGCAGCCCTGGGAAGTCACGGCAGAAATCCGGTCCGTCCAAGGCTCGGACGCCTCCGCTCTCGGCAAGAACGTACAAGTCCGGAAAAGTATCTGGAGCCATGCAGGGTTTGCGATTGCCAAGGAATGCTTTGGTTCCTACTCACGTCGCGATGTCCGACCCACGTTGTCTCGGCAACACACGAGGCGGATGCCTCGCTGTCGTTCTCCTCCTTGGTTTGTGTCTCCAGTTCGCGCCACGGATCGAAGCCCTGATCTTCTATTCTTCGGGGTCGAGCACCTTCAACACGTCGGCGCCCACAGGGGCCCTGTCCGCCAGCGGATGGCAGTTTCAAGGAAGGTGGGGCGGCTTCCTGGGCACTCCGGTGGGCCCCTCCAATTTCCTCACGGCCAAGCACGTCGGGGGAACCGTGGGCGGGGTCTTCTCCTGGAACGGCACCAACTACACGACCGAAGGCAAGGTGGATCACCCGACGGCGGACCTGACGCTCTGGCGGGTCTCGAACCGGTTTCCGCGCTTCGCGCCGCTGTACACCGCAAGCAGCGAGGTGGGGCGGAGCATCGTGGTCTTTGGACGCGGGTTGATTCGGGGCGCCGAGGTGCGGGTTGCCAACGCGTCGCCTTTGCCACTGCGCGGTTGGCAGTGGGGAAGTGGCTCCGGGGTGATGCGTTGGGGCGAGAACCGGGTGGACGGCGTGGTCGTCATCCAGGGGGCCGCCTATCTCGCCGCAGGATTCGACCGCACGGGCGGCGTGAACGAGGCGACCTTGGCCTCGGGCGACTCCGGCGGGGGTGTGTTCATCTGGGACGGCGGCACTTGGAAGTTGGCCGGGATCAATTACGGGGTGGAGTCCGACTTTGCCGCCACGGCGGCCCAGGCATCGTTTCGTGCCGCCATCTTCGACGCGGGCGGCTTGTTCTACGGGGCCAGCATCAACCAGCGGTTTTTCATCCCAGACCAACCGGCAGACGTCCGGGCGGCCTGGGTGGCAACGCGCGTCTCCGCGTACTCGGCGTGGATTCGGTCCACGGCGGGCCTTCCCTGACGGGTGTGGCCCGCGTTCCCTGGCCTTGGTTCCACGTCGCGGGCGAGGAAAGTCCAAGGCCACGCGCGGCGTCTCGGTTGCGGTCTGGGTCAGAGGGGGCACGATGCGCGCGTGCTGGGACTTGAGGACATCGCTGGATTGGTGGCGGCGCATGGGGAGGCCTTGAAGGCCCGCGTGGCTGCCTTTGAGGTGGGGGGACGCCGGTACGATGGCAACGAACGACCCGAGTTGATGGGCGTCGTCAACCTTTCGGCCGACTCATGGTACCGCGAGAGCGTCAGCCTGTCGGCGGACGCGGCCATCCGGAAGGGCCGCATCCTTTCGGAACAAGGCGCGGCCATCGTGGACATCGGCGCGGAGTCGTCCCTCGCCCATGCGGAGCGCGTGGAGGAGGCTCGACAAAACAGCCGCCTGTTGCCCGTCGTGCGCGAGCTTTCAGGATCGGGCGTCGTGGTCTCGGTCGAGACGTACCATCCCCAGGTGACGCGGGCCTGCTTCGAGGCCGGGGCGCGCGTGCTCAACCTCACGGGCAACGCCCGTACGCCGGAAATGTTCCGGATGGTGGCGGACCACGACGGGGCCGTGATCCTGTGCCATGTGCAAGGCACCAACGTCCGCGAGGTGGGCGACTTTGACTTCGGCGCGGACCCGGCTGCGATGTTGTACGAGCACTTCGCGCGGCAACTGGAGGTGGCGACGGCCAACGGGGTGACCAAGGCGTGGATCGACCCAGGGCTGGGCTTTTATTATCGGAACCTCGCGGACTCGGCGACGCGCATCCGGCACCAGATGCGGGTGTTCCTCAACACGTTCCGGCTGCGGACGCTCGGCTTTCCCACGTGCCATGCGCTGCCGCACGCGTTCGAGTGTTTCGAGGACGATGTCCGTTGCGCGGAACCCTACTTTGCCGTGCTCGCGGCGTTGGGGCGCACGGACCTTTTCCGCACGCACGAGGTCCCGCGCGTTCGTGCGGTGCTGAAGACGATGGGGTTGTGGACAAGCGACGCGGCGGTTGGATCCCGGGCGTGATGGAACGCGTGGGCTAGAGCAACTCGCCTTGAAGGGGGCCCGAGCTGCTCCCGGGCTCGGGGCCAAGCGCCGCGAGAAGGCTCCGGAAGTTCCAGCGCTGGTACATGGGACGCAGTCGCGTGGGGTCTGGAGGGCGGGGCGCAAGCGACTCCAAGGTGGGGCCGTCGGGCAGGTCGCACTTGAGGCGCACCATGATGTGGTTGCGACGGAGGGTCTCGGCGGCGCCCAGCAGCTCGGCCCGGAGCTTCTCGGACTTGATGGAAGGGGCGGCAGCGAGGGCCCCCTCGGCGGAGCCGAAGCGCTGAAGCAGGTCGGCGGCGGTCTTGGGCCCGACGCCCGGGACGCCCGGGATGTTGTCCACGGAATCCCCCACCAACGCGAGCCAGTCGGCAACCAAGGCCGGCGGAACGCCCGTCTTGGCCTCCACCTCGGCGGGGCCCCATGGCCGGTCCGTCTTGTCGTTCGGATTCAGCATCTGCACGCCCGGCCCAACGAGCTGCATGAAATCCTTGTCGGCGGAGGCAATCGTCACGGGCCATCCTTGCCGGGATGCCCGCGTGGCGAGGGTGCCGATCCAGTCGTCGGCCTCGGTACCGGGCTGGACGAGCTGGGGCCAACCGGCGGCGTCGAGCCAGTCGGTGATCTGGGGGATTTGTGTGGAGAGCGCCGCCGGGGTTTCGGATCGATTCGCCTTGTACGCGGGCCATTCGCGGGTGCGCTGGTCGTCGAGGCCGCCGTCCCACACGACGCAGACGTGGCTGGGCGAGACCTGGCCGACGATCTTCTGGAGCGTCTTGATGAACCCGAAGATGGCGTTGGTGGGGGAGCCATCGGGCGCGTTGAGCGAGCGGATGGCATGGAACGATCGAAAGGCGTAATGATGGGCGTCCACGAGCAGGAGGTGCGACGACATGGGGTGGAGGTTCGGGCGACGGGACGGCGTGGGCGAGCGGCAAATCGGGGCGGGCGCGGGGTGTGGGGCGGGATTCGGGAAAATGGGGGCTTTCGTCAGGGGGAGGGTTTGGGCATGAAGGGGGCGGCATGGATCGATTGCTGAAGCTGTTGCGGGAGGATGCGTCGCTGACGGCGGGCCAACTGGCGGCCTTGCTGGGGGAGAGCGAGGCGGAGGTGGCGGCGCGGTTGAAGGCGCACCGCGAGTCCGGCGTGTTGCTGGGCGTGCGCGCGGTGCTGAACGAGGAGAAGGCAGGGCGTGACATCGTGCGGGCCTTGATCGAGGTGAAGATCACGCCGGAACGGGGCGGTGGCTTTGACAAGCTGGCGGAGAGAATTGCGCGCCATGGCGAGGTGCGTTCCTGCCACCTGATGTCGGGCGGTTACGACCTGTTGGTGGAGGTGGAGGGGGCGAGCCTGAGGGAGGTGGCAGCGTTTGTTTCTGAGAAGCTCTCCACCTTGCAGGGAGTCCTGTCCACGGCGACGCACTTCGTGTTGAGGGCGTACAAGGAGCAGGGCGTGCTGATGACGCGTGAGGCTGCGGACGAGCGGCTGGCGGTGGCGCCGTAGCAGGGGCTCGACGTGGAGGCCATGGGCCCATCATTGGGGCGGGCGGCGCGTGGGTTGTCGGCGTTGTTCTGGGGCCTGCCCTTGGCGTTGCTGGCGTGCGTGAAGACCGCGCTGGGCGACGGGTGGCGGGCGTTTGGGACGTGGGGCGTCCCGGCGGTTCGCGGGGCGGGCTGGCCGGGGTTGCTGATGGACACGGCGCAGGCCTGCCTGCCGGCCGGCGCGGCGCTGGGCTTGCTGTGGCATGGGCTGGGGTTGCTGGGACGCTTCCAACGCCAGGAACGCGTGTGGATGTCGGCGGTGGAACGGGCGCGCCTGCTGAACCTGCTGGTGCTGGCGTTGGTGCCGTTTGCCCATTGGTGGAGCCTGCGGCCGACGGAACCCCTGTTCATGGAGAGCATGGTGGTGCTCGTCCTCGGCGGAATTGGGTTCATGCTCGCCTTGAACCGCGTCCTGCTGCGGTTGGCGGCCATGCTGCCGGACGTGGTGCTGAGGTCCGACACCGCGTTGTTCAGCCGCGTGAACATCGGCCTGATTGGCGTGCTGGCGTTGTTGGTGGCCCTGGAGGTGATGGTGATGTGGCGGCCGGGATGGTTCCCGACGTACGTCGAGGCGCTGCTGCTGGAGTTGGCGGAGTCGAGGAACTGGTTGTTCGTGATGCTGGCGCTCGTGCCGCTGGCCTTGACCATGACGTTGCTCTGGAAGGCCAAGGAGGCCGTCCACGAGCGGGCCTTCGGCAAGGACTAGGGCGCCGGGTCCGCCGGTGGATGCTTTCCGCCAGGCTGGATTGGAGCGAACGCGGGGCGCTCCTGTGAGCTTGAAAACGGGAGGTGGGCTGGCTGAACGCCGCGTGCCCTCGCGAGGCGATACCACTGGCGCATCGTCATGCGCCGGGGCAGGGGATCCC
>JBJSZF010000543.1:0-8604 GCA_046090125.1 Verrucomicrobiota bacterium | reverse complement strand
GGGGGAAACGAACAGCGCGAGTTTACTCCGGAGGTCGTGGCCGGGCGCCGGATCATTGCCACCACCACCAACGGCACCCGGGCCCTCCGCGCCTGCGCGGGCGCACGTCATGTCCTCGCGGCGTCCCTTCGCAACGTCGGGGCCGTGGCCCGCTGGCTGGTGTCCCACCCCTCGCCCGAATGCCTCATCGTGTGCAGCGGCACCTACGAGGACGCGGCCTACGAGGACGTCGTTGGGGCCGGCGCGCTGGTCCAACGCCTCGCGACGGCGCTGCCGAAGGCCACGTTGCTCGACTCCGCCCGCATCGCCCGGATCGTCTATCAGGCCGCCTTGCCGGACCTTGCCCGTTCCCTGTCCCTGCACGCCCGCAACGGACGACGCCTGGCCGCCATGCCCGAGTTGGCGGACGACGTGGCCCTCTGTGCCGCCGAGGACGACCTGGACCTTGTCGCCGCAATGGGCTCCGACGGGGCCCTCCGCCGCGTGCCCCAACGGAAGTCGTGGGGTGCATGATGGAGTAGGATGGGCCTGGCCATGCGGCGGAATGAGCAGGCGGGGTGACAGGGCGCGACGCCGGCGCGGCCTGGCGATCGAGGTTGTCCTTGAAGTGGTCCGGGGCGCTACCCTTGAAGGCAAGGGCCAACGCAAACGTGGGGGGGCAGTAAGGCCGGTGCGTTGAATGGTGGTGGGACTGCACCCGCTTGGGCTGCCGCGCGGTGTCCCATGGCGAGGCAGGGAAGGGGTGCACGCCCGAGGCCATGGCTCGGGTTCGGGCTTCCGTCACGGCCGCGACAGCCGGAACTCCGCCGCTCGTTCACGGGGCGTGGCAGGGGCGATGCCCTTAAGCCCCATCAGGCGCGTGCGCGCCTGTTGCGTGAGCGAAGCCAGCCGTTCCTTCAGCTCCGTTCGTTCCTTTTCGAGGGCACGCACCTTGGACTCCAACGACCTGGTGGCCTCGGGATCGGCCTTGGGCCTCGCCCGGATCGTGGCGGAGGCCTCCGCCAGTCGCCGCTCCAGCGCCGTCTTCTCCTGCTCCAGTCGCTTGCGAAGGGCGGACTCCTGCGCGAGCGCGGATTGCAGCTCGGTCTCCCTCGTTGCCGAGAGCTTGAGGGTCTCCTGCAATCGTGCCACCTCGGCCCGGGCCGCCGCCGCCTGCGTGATCGACTCCGGCGAGGGCGTCGCCCCGGGCGCCGCATCGGCCGTGGCCGCCTTCACCCGTGCCTCGGCCGCCTTCAGCGCCGCCTCGGCTTGGGCGCGCTCGGACTTCTCCGCCGCCAGCGCCGTCTTCAAGGTTTCCAGGGCCTCGGCATCGGCCTCCGTCCGCGCCGTCAACGCGGACACGCGTTCCGCCAACGACTTGTTTTCCGACTCGAGCCCCCCCCGTGCCTTCCGCTCCTTTTCCAGCTCCTGCACGAGGGTGTCGGCCTTCAGCAGGTTGCGGTCGGCATCCGCCCGCGCCACGGCGAGGTCCGACTGGAGCTTGGCGATGCGCACGATGCCCTCCTCGGCCTGGCGTGCCTTCAGTTCCTCCACCTGCTTCTCCAGGGCGGACTTCTCGGAGGCGAGCTTGTCGTTGCGCGAGCGCAGATCCGAAAGGTCGGCCCCCAGTCGCGTCAGCTTCCCGGACAGCTCGGCCACCTGCCTGCCCTTGTCCGTGTCCGAGCGCAGGTCCGTCACCTGTTTCTTGAGGGTTTGGTTTTCTAGCCTCAAGGGGCGGACGGTGTCGTCCTGCAGTCGCGCGAGTCGTGCCTCCACCTCGGCGCGTTCCTTGGCGATGCGTTCGGCGGACTTGCGCTGCTCGTCGAGCTGGCGGCGAGTTTCGGCGAGCGCCTTGCTGGCCTCCTCGGCCACGACCTTGTCCACGAGGTTGCGGCGCTCTCGTTCCTGGGCCTCGAGGCGTGCGACGAGCGTCTTGTTTGTGGACTGGAGGGAGGCGATCCGGTCCACGGCATCCTGCAGCTCCCGGGGGTCCACCGGCGCCGGCTGCGCGGCCAGCGCCTCGCGCAGTTTGGCCTCCAGGCCCTGCTTCTCGGTGGCCAGTTGCTGGATCCGCGAGTTCAACGAGTTGAACTGGTCCAGCACCTCCGACGACGGGGCACCGGGCGAGGGGAGCACGGGCTTCGTGCCTGGACCGGCTGCTGGGGCGTTCGTGCCACGGTCGGCGGCGGGAGAAGGAGCCTTGCTGGCGGCGTCCTTCAACCCTTCCAGCTTCTCCGCGCAATACCGGATTCGGTAGGTCACCACCCGGTCGTTCCACGACGGGCTCGACCGCTGCAACGCCCGCAGGGCCTTTTCCGCCTCGGTGTACAGCAAGGAGGCCTCCCGTGCGTCCCGGGTCTTGTCCGCCTGCTGGATCAGGTTGTACGCCACGATGAACTGGTCGTCCGGGCCCAATGCGCGAACGCCGAGGCACGCCAACCCGATCCACGCCATGATCCATACCCGCCTGAGCATGAGGCAGGGTGACCACGCCCACCGGGGTCCTTTCAACATCGAATCCTTCCCCTGCGACGCCGCGTGCATCGACATGAATCACCACGTCGCGCCAAGGCCGTCCACGCGGGGGTCCGAAGCCGCCTCAAGCTCCCCGCCCTTGCCGAGTCCCACTGCCTGCGTCGCGCCCAGTCCGTCCACCCATTGCACCCGGTGCCCGCGTCGGCGGAGTGCCGATGCCATGGCCTCGCCCCAGCGCCGCTCCAGCATCACCTCGTCCGGGCGCCACTGATGGTGGAACCGACGGCCCGCCAACGCCTGCTTGGGCGTGCGGCCAAAGTCCACCACCCGAATCACGGCCAGCACCGCCTGGCTGATGATCGTCGGGCCGCCCGCCGCGCCCACCACCAGGACCGGCCGCCCCTCCTTGAGAACCACCGTCGGGCTCATGCTCGACAACGGCCGCTTCCCGCCCGCCACCGCGTTGGCCTCCGAGCCGACGAGCCCGAAGTAATTGGGCACGCCCGGCGCCGCCGCGAAGTCGTCCATCTCGTTGTTCAGCACCAGCCCCGTCCCGGGCACGACCACCTTCGATCCAAAGCTGGTGTTCACCGTCGCGGTGCACCCGACCCAGTTGCCCTCCGCGTCCACTGCGGAGAAGTGCGTTGTGTGCCGCCATCGTTCCGATTCAAACACGTCCACGTCGGCTTCCGGGGGCTTGCCGGCTCCGGGAACGTCCGTCGCCTTCCCCAGGTCGATCCCGGCCGCCAGCGACGCCGCGTAGGCCCCGTCCGTCAGACCTCGGGGAACCCGCACGTGGTCGGGGTCGCCGAGCCATCGCGCCCGGTCCGCGAAGGCCCGTTTCATCGCCTCCACCACCACGTGGACCATGTCCGGCGAATCCTCCCCCATCGACCGGAGGTCATAGCGCTCGAGCATGTTGAGGATTTGGCCCACGTGCACCCCGCCGGAGCTGGGCGGCGGAAAGCCCACGATCTCATGCCCTCGGTAACGGGTCCGCACCGGATCCCTCAGGCGAGGCTGGTAGCCCGTCCAATCCGCCTCGGTCATGAGGCCTCCGTGCGCCTGCGAGAACGCCACGGCGCTCCTTGCCAACGCCCCGTGATAGAAGGCCTGGACGCCCCCGGCGGCCAGCGAGCGATACGTCGCCGCCAGCTCCGGTTGCCGCAGCACCCAACGCCCGTTGCCCGGCGGCAACGACCAGATCCTCCGAAACTCGGCGAACGCGGGCGCCCCCTCGGGAGCCCATGAGATGTCCGCGTGGGTTGCCACGACCCGTTCCCGATACGACCGGGTGGGCGCGAAGCCCCTTTCCGCCACGCGAGCCGCCCGCTCCAGCGACCACGACACGGGCAGCCGACCGAGGTTGGTTGCGGCCCACGACAACGCCGCGAATTCCCCGGGCACGCCCGCGGCCAACACCCCGTGCTGGCTCAGGCGTGCGTTCACCTTGCCATCGCGCACGTACAGGTCGCGCGTGGCCGACGCCGGGGCCGCCTCGCGCCCGTCGATGGCCACGACCCGCCCGTCCGCGAGGCGCGCCAGGAGGAAGCATCCACCGCCGAGGCCCGAGTTGTGGCCGTCCACCACCCCCAGCATCCATGCCGAAGCCACCACGGCATCCACCGCGTTCCCGCCCGCCTTCAAGGCCTCCAGCCCGGCCCGCGTCGCCTCCGGATGCACCGTGGCCACGGCCCCCCGCGGACCCGCCCCCAGCGCCTGCGCCCACGCCAGCCACGCCAGCCACGCCAGCAGGACCCAAGCACCACCCCGACACCGACGGTCCGTGCGATGGCGTTCCTGCCGATGCACCCCGGCCTCTGGATCCCAACCCGTTCCTTGATCGCTCATGTGTGGCTCCTTCCGTCCAAAAACAACGTCCTGCGACGTGGGTTCAATCCTGGGTGATGGACAGCAACTGCCGCGACAGGGTGAGGCGCAGGGCGTCGCGCTCGGTGGCGTCCGCCGTCCTGGGGACGCGCAGGGGTTGGCCGAGGCGCAGCCGACAGGTCGAGAAGGGCAACGGAACCTGGAAGGCATCCCAGCTCCGCAGACGCAGCTTCCAGCCCAGCGACCACGCCACCGGGATGATGGGTAGCCCCGTGAATTGCGCGGCCACAATGACGCCCTCCTGGACCTCGTAGCGTGGGCCGCGTGGGCCGTCCGGTGTCAGCGCGAGGTCCCGACCGGACGCGGCGGCGGTGAGGAACTCGCGCAAGGCCTGCGCGCCCCGGCGACTGCTGGAGCCGCGGATGGGCAGGACGTCGAACAGGTCCAGCACCTGCGCGAGCACGCCGCCGTCGCGCGAGGCGCTCACCAGCGCCGCCATGCGACGCCCGGGCTCACGGTGGATGGCCCGCCGGTAGGCGGGGATGCACAGGGCCAGGCGGTTGTGCCAAATGGCAAAGATGACCCGGCCGGACCGGATGGCATCCTCGGCGTCGGGATGCGCCTCGCGCGTCCAGCGAAGGGTCCGGTCCAGGACGGACACGGTCGCCCGAATCCCCTGCGCTGCGAGCCGCCCGTGCCAACGAGGCTGGGCCGGGATGATGGGGCCGCCGCGTCCGGCAGCCGGGCTGGGGGCGTGGCTGGGCGAGGACATCAGGTCGGGCGCTTGAGGCAGGCGCGCACGATTTGCTCCACGGAGGCCCCGTTCCCGAGCATCGTGGCGGCCGCGCGGACGGCCTCGTGCGCGTCGGTTGCCTTGATGCCCAGGGCGGCCAGCGCGGCGGCCGCGTCGCCGAGCCGGGCATCCGCGCCCGCGCCGGCACCACGGGCAGGCCCCGTCGCAGCGGGCGCGCCCAGCGTGGCGTCGCCCAGCTTGTCCTTCAGCTCCACGACGATCCGCTCGGCGGTCTTGCGCCCGACGCCGGACACGGAGGAGAGGGCCTTCACGTCCTGCGCCAATACGGCCGAGCGAAAGGAATGGACGGAAAGCCCCGAAAGGATGGCGAGGGCGATCTTGGGGCCGATGCCGGACACGGTGTGGACGAGGAGCCGGAACAGGTCGCGCTCGGCCGGGGTGAGGAACCCGTAGAGGGTGTGGGCATCCTCGCGAACGGCGAGGTGGGTGAGGAGGCGGACGTCGTCGCCGGGCTTGGGAAGGCGGTCGAAGGTGGACAAGGGCACGAGGACCTCGTAGCCGACGCCTTGGACATCCACGACGACCAGCGTGGGGAGGGCCTCGACCAACCGGCCGTGGAGGTGCGTGATCACGGGGCGAGCGGGAGCTTGGACTTGTGTAGCAGTCGGACGTCCGAGATGACCATGCCCTTGTCCACGGCCTTGCACATGTCGTAGAGCGTGAGGGCCGCGATGGAGACGGCGCACAGTGCCTCCATTTCCACCCCGGTGCCGGCCACCACGCGCGCCGTCGCGGTGATGTCGATGCGGTCGCGCGAGGGCGGGATGACGAGGTCCACGTCGCAGTGCGTGAGCGGCAGCGGGTGGCACATGGGGATGAGGTCCGACGTGCGCTTGGCCGCGAGGATGCCGGCGACGCGGGCGGTGGCGAGCACGTTGCCCTTGGCGATGGCGTTGGACTCGATGAGTTCGAGGGTGGCCGGGGCCATGCGGACATGCCCGGCGGCGACGGCCTCGCGGGCCAACGCGGGCTTGCTGGACACGTCCACCATGCGGGCCTCGCCTTGGGCATCAACGTGGGTCAGGGCGGGCATGGTGGGGAAGCGTGGGGGAAACGGGGACGGAGAAGGGGGAAAGGCTCGGCGTCCGAGGCCGGCGGCAGGGATCCGTTTCAGGAGGGCGGCGGGGAGGCGACGGTGGAGGGCATCCGGAGGAAGTTGCGCAACAGGGCGTGGCCGTGCTCGGACAGGATGCTTTCCGGGTGGAACTGGACGCCGTGGACGGGGAGTTGCTTGTGGCGAAGGCCCATGACCTCGTCCTCGGCGGTCCACGCGCACACCTCGAGGCAGGCGGGGATGGTGTCGCGCTTGGCGACGAGGGAGTGGTACCGGGTGGCGTTGAAGGGGGAGGGGAGTCCCTCGAAGACGCCCCGGCCGTCGTGGTGGATGGGGGAGACCTTGCCGTGCATCATGCGCCAGTTGACGACCACTTGGGCTCCGAAGAGCGCCGCGATGCACTGATGCCCGAGGCACACGCCCAGCACGGGGATGCCCTGCTCCGCGAAGGGCAGGATCAACTCGTTGGAAAGCCCGGCCTCCCTCGGGGAACAAGGGCCGGGGGAGATCAACACCCGCTCCGGCCGGAGTTCAAGGGCTTGTTGCACCGTCACTTGGTCGTTGCGATGCACCTGCATCTCCACGCCCATCTCGCCCAGGTACTGGACGAGGTTGAAGGTGAACGAGTCGTAGTTGTCGATGACCAGGAGCATCAGGCCTCCCGCTTGCGCGAGTGGACGTGCGTGGCGTGCCCAAAGAAGACCTCGGCCGCCTCCATGACCGTCTCGGACAAGGTCGGGTGGGGATGGACGATCGCGGCGAGGTCCTCGGCGGTCGCGCCCATTTCCACGGCGACGGCTCCCTCGCCAATCAACTCGCCGGCGCCATGGCCCACGATGCCCACGCCCAGGATGCGATGGGTGCCCGGCTCCAGGATGAGCTTGGTGAGGCCGTCGGTCCGGTCGTAGGTGAGGGCGCGGCCCGAGGCGCCCCAGGGGAACTTGGCGATCTCGACGGCGATGCCCTTCTGCTTGGCTTCCTGCTCGGTGAGGCCCACCCAGGCCACCTCGGGGTCCGTGAAGACGACGGCCGGGATGACGTAGTCCTTGTTCACCGCGCGTCCCTCGCCCGCGAGGTTCTCGACGGCGACGCGGGCCTCCTTCGAGGCCTTGTGGGCCAGCAAGATGCCGCCTGCGATGTCGCCGATGGCGTAGAGGTTGGGGTCGGTGGTCTGCATGCGCTCGTCCACCTTGAGGAAGCCCTTTTCGTCGAGCTGTGCCTTCGTGTTCTCGAGCCCGAGATCCTGGCCGTTGGGGACGCGCCCGACGGAGACCAAGACGCGGTCGTAGAGTTCCTCGACGGTCTTGCCCTCGTGCTCGGAGACGACCTTCACCTGTTTCCCAGCGGACGCCATCTTGAGGACCTTGCCCTTGAGGCGCATCTCGGAGAACGCCTTCTTGGCGCGCGCGGCGACGGGGCGGACGAGGTCGGCGTCGGCCCCGGCGAGGATGGTGTCGAGGGCCTCGATGAGGGTGACGGTGGAGCCGAGGTTGGCATAGACGGTGCCGAGTTCCATGCCGATGTAGCCGCCGCCGATGACGAGGAGCTTCTCGGGGATGTCGGCGACCTCGAGGGCCTCGGTGGAGGTCATGACGCGGGGGTTGCCGAGGTCGTACGCCTTGGGCAGGGCGGGGCGGGAGCCGACGGCGACGATGGCCTTGTCGAAGCGGTAGTATTGCTGCCCGGAGGCGGTCTCGACGCGCAGGGTGGAGGAGTCCTCGAAGTGGCCCTTGCCATGGACGACGGTGACGCCGCGCATGTGGGCGAGGCCGGCGATGCCTTGGCCGAGCTTGTTGAGGATGGACTCCTTCCACGCGCGCAGCTTGTCCACCTCGACGCGGGGCTCGCCCAGGAAGATGCCGCGGTGGGCGGACTCCTTGGCGGCCTCGATCACGTGGGAGGCATTGAGGAGCGCCTTGGAGGGGATGCAGCCCCGGTTCATGCACACGCCCCCGAGGCGCGGGTCGCGCTCAACGAGGACGACCTTCTTGCCGAGGTCGGCGGCGTAGAAGGCGGCGGCGTAGCCCCCAGGGCCCGCGCCAACGACGACGATGTCAGTCTGGATGGGTTCCATGGCGTGCAAGGGATGGGGTCAGAGCTTCACGTCGGACTCGGGGAAGTCCTGGAGCGCCTTCACGAGGTCCACGGTGAAGCGCGCGGCGCTGCCGCCGTCGATGATGCGATGGTCGTAGCTGACGGTGATGGGCATCATGGGACGGGCCTCGATGCCCTTGGGCGTGACGACGGCCTTCTGGGTGGTCTTGCCGATGCCCAGGATGGCGGCCTCCGGCTTGTTGATGATGGGCGTGAAGTGGCCGCCTCCAATGGCTCCTTGGTTGGAGATGGTGAAGGTGCCGCCCTTCATGTCGTCGGCTCCGAGCTTCCGTTCGCGGGCCTTCTCGGCGATGGCGGCCAGCTCGCGGGCGATTTCGAGCAGCGACTTCTTGTCGGC
>JBJSZF010000542.1:0-11322 GCA_046090125.1 Verrucomicrobiota bacterium | reverse complement strand
TGCTCGGGAATCGAGAACTACTCGCGTCACATCTCCGGTCGTCCGCCGGGGTCGCGGCCGGGGGTGTTGCTGGACTTTTTCCCGGAGGACTACCTGGTGGTGGTGGACGAGTCGCACGTGACGTTGCCGCAGGTGGGCGGGATGCACGCGGGGGACATGGCGCGGAAGAAGGTGCTGGTGGAGCACGGGTTCCGGCTGCCGAGCGCGTTGGACAACCGTCCGCTGCAGTTTGAGGAGTTCCGGGCGTTGATAGGGCAGGGAATCCACGTGAGCGCCACGCCGGGCCCGATCGAGATGGGGTGGGCGGGGCCGGCAAACGTGGCGGAGCAGATCGTGCGCCCGACGGGGTTGGTGGACCCGCCGGCGGAGGTGCGGCCTTTGGGGGGGCAGGTGGACGACTTGCTGGGGGAGATTCGGACGACGGTGGAGCGCAAGGAGCGGGTGTTGGTGACGACGCTGACGAAGCGGACGGCGGAGGAGCTGACGGACTACCTGCGGGACCTGGGCATCCTGGTGCGGTACCTGCACAGCGAGATCGACGCGATCGAGCGGGTTGAAATCCTGAAGGCGCTGCGCCGGGGGGAGTGTGACGTCCTGGTGGGGATCAACCTGCTGCGGGAGGGGCTGGACCTTCCGGAGGTTTCGTTGGTGGCGATCCTGGACGCGGACAAGGAGGGGTACCTGCGGAGCGCGACGAGCCTGATCCAGACGGCGGGGCGGGCGGCGCGGCACCTGAACGGGAGGGTGTTGCTGTACGCGGACACGATGACGCAGAGCATCCAGAAGTTTCTGGCGGTGTCCCGGTACCGGCGCGAGCGGCAGTTGGCGTACAACCAGGAGCACGGCATCACGCCGCGGTCGGCGCAACGGACGGTGGAGGCGGGCCTCAGCTCGCAGCCGCAGGGGCGCGAGGCGGCGGCGGCGGCGTTGAACGAGACGGTGGAGCAGTTCGACTACACGGAGACGTTGCGAGAGCTGGAGCAGGAGATGCTGGCCGCGTCCGAGGCCTTGGAGTTCGAGAAGGCGGCGTTGCTGCGCGACCAAATCCGAGAGCTGAAGGCGCGGGCGGGGGGCGGCGAGCTGAAGGCCCCGGCCATGGCGCGGGCGGAGCGGATGGCGTCCGTGTCCCGGAAGGCTCGGGCGAAGGGGCGGAGGTGAGCGTGGAGGGAGGGGCGGGGATCGGGGGACGAGGGGCGAGGAGAGCCGGTCAATCGTTGCGGAGCCTGAGCTTGCGCAGGAGGAGGCCGGCGAGGTCGCGGGCTTGCGGGACGCCGGTGGCGAGGCTGGCTCCGATGTAGGCGGCGAGCGCGACGAAGGCAGGAGCGAAGACGGCGCCGGCCTGTCGGAGCTTGCCGGCGTGGCCCACCCAGGAATCCCAGAGCTCGTGGGTGCCCCATGCCACGACGCCGGCCATCGCGACGTGTGCGGTCATGCGGCCGAGGGCGGGCAGCATGGCGCGCAGGTCGAACTTGGGCATCTTGCGGCGGAAGGCGTACACAAGAAGGGCCGCGTTCAGCACGGCGGTGAGGGCGTTGGCGGCGGCGAGGCCGGCCTGCTGGAACGGGAAGGCGAGCATCAAGGCGAGGAGGACGTTCATGACGAGGCAAAAGACGCCGATGCGCATGGGAACGCGCATGTCGTCGAGGGCGTAGAAGGCACGCGAGAGGATGCCGGTGAGCGAGGTGGCGAGGAGTCCGGGCGCCAGCAGGCGCAGGGCGAGGGCGGCGCGGGCGGTGGAGGCTTCGTTGAAGCGCCCATGCTCGAACAGGAGCCGGATGATGGGCTCGGCGAGGACGGCGAGGAGGATGGACGCCAGCCCGTTCAGGAAGCAGAGGTGCAGCATCCCGTCGCCAACGAGCCGGCGGAACTCGGGGAACTGCTTGTCGGCGGCCCTGCGGCTGAGCTCGGTGAGCAGGTACGTGGCCACGGACACGCCAATGACGCCCTGGGGCAGTTCGAGCAACCGGACGGCGTAGTTGTAGGATGCGAGGACGTGGTCGGCCTGGAGGGAACCGATGGCCTGGGTGGCGACCACGTTGAACTGGTAGGCGGCGACGCCCACGGTTGCCGGCACGAGGCGCGTGAAGGACTCCCGGACGGTGGGGTCGCGCCACGGGATGGACATCGAGAGGCGGAAGCCTTCCTTGCGCAGGGCGGGCCATTGGAAGGCGGCCTGTGCGACGCCGGCGAGGATGACGCCGACGGCGAGGCCGGCGACCTGTTGCTCTAGTGTGGTGCCAAACAACGGGGCCAACCCATAGACGGACCCGATCATGACGACGCTCATGGTCGCCGTTCCGAGCGCCGGCATGAAGTAGTGGCCCCGGGCGTTCAGCATCGCCATGAACACGGCGGCCACGCACACGAACGCCGCGTAGGGCAGCATGAGCCGGGTCAGCCGCAGCATCATCTCCCGTTGCACGGGCATGGGAACCCACTCGACCAACGCGGTGGCTAGCAGCATCAGGGCCACGATGCCGGCCGTGCAGAGGCCCGCCACCGCGATGACGACGGCAGCCCCGCCGCGCAGGGCGGCCTCGGGTCCCTCCTCCTTCTCCCGACGCGTGAAGACGGGCACGAAGACGGAGGTCAGCGCACCCTCGCCCAGCAGGCGGCGGAAGAGGTTGGGGATGGTGAAGGCGGCGACGAACGCGCTCGCCACGGCCGTGTCCCCATAAAATCCGGCGTACACCGTCTCCCGGGCGAACCCGAGGATGCGGCTTGCCATGGTGGCGGCAGCCGCCGCACCCGAGGCCTGGATCAGCTTCGACATCGTCCCGCTTAGGATGCGGGCGGTGCGGCGGCGTTTCCCAGTGCCAACTTGCTTCTTTTCACCGGCGCGCCCGCGGCCATCCTGCCGCCATGCGCATCCTGTCATTCGTCGCTTGCCTGGCCTTGGCCCTGCTCCTGTTCGCGTGCCCGGCCCGTGCCGAGGAGAACGTCCGTCCGGATGGAAAGCCGGCGTTCGCCAACCTCGACGTCCCCCAGTTCGAGAAGCTGCGGGCCAACACCAACCACGTCGTGCTCGACGTCCGCACCCAGGCCGAGTTCGACCTCGCCCATATCCCCGGGGCGGTGAACCTCGACGTGAACGGCCCGGACTTTGAGAAGGCGGCAGGCAAGCTCGACCGGTCGAAGGTGTACCTGGTGCACTGCGCGTCGGGCATCCGGAGCATGAAGGCCTGCAACATCATGCGCCCCCTGGGCTTCACGAACCTCAACAACCTTCAGGGCGGGTTCCGCGCCTGGGACAAGGCGCAGCGGGCGGGAAAGAAGTAGGCCCCTCCGCGCGCGTCCGCGTGCGCGATCCCTTCCCATCCCCGCCCCCATGAACGTCGAGGAACGCCTGCGATCGCTCGGCCTCGTGCTGCCATCGCCCCCGGCCGCCGTGGCCGCCTACGAGCCGTGGGTCCGGTCCGGCGACTGGGTGATGACGTCGGGCCAGTTGCCGTGGCGCGATGGCGTCATGGCCTACGTCGGGCGGCTGGGGGCGGAGTTGGACGTGGCGCAGGGCTACCTGGCGGCGCGGTTGTGCGCCTTGAACGCGCTGGCGCAGCTTCGGGCGGCGGCGGGATCGCTCGACGCCGTGGTGCTCGTGCGCGTTGAGGGCTTCGTGCATTGCGCCCCCGGATTCCGGGGCCATCCGCAGGTGCTCAACGGGGCGTCGGAGTTGTTCAACGCGGTGCTCGGCGACGCCGGGCGTCATGCGCGACTGGCGGTGGGCATCTCGGAGATGCCCTTGGACGCGGCGGTGCAGGTGATGGTGACGGCGCGGATCCGGGGCGGGTGAGGCCCGGGATGATGCGCGGGCTTCCTGGGCCGCGTGGGACGGCAAACCAACGACGAAGAAAGAAGGGCAATCATGAGGACGTGGTGTTGGGCTTGGATGGTGGCGTGGGTGGCGTGGTCGGTCCGTGGCGAGGCGACCAAGGACGCGGCCTTGCGAGGCGTGGGCGGCGAATCGTCCCGGGCAGTGCTGGGCGTGGGTGCGTCACCTGGGGGCGCGGGCCATCGGTTCACGCTCACCAACGGCGTGGCGCGGGTCCCCGTGGTGGTGGTGCGGGGCAACTCGCGGCAGATGGGGTGGCACTTGGGGCGCTTGATGCGGGAGGAGATGGCGCGGTTGGTGCCGGTGGCCGTGGCGGGGTTCAAGGCGGAGCTGAAGATCGACGACGCGGTGCTGGACCATGCTTGGGCGGCGACGGCGGCGCACACGGACGCGCGGTTGCTGCACCAGTTGGTGGGGTTGGCGGAGGGCAGCGGGATCGACGTACGGCTGCTGCAGCATGTCCACTGCCTGCCGTTGCTGATGCCGTACTCGTGCAGCAGCATCGCGGCGTGGGGCACGGCGACGGAGGACGGGCACCTGTACCAGACGCGCAACCTAGATTGGTCGTTGCGGGCGGGGGCGCATGAGTTCCCGGTGGTCGTGGTATACATGCCGGAGTGGGGCCAGCCCCATGTGACGCCGTCGTTCGCGGGCTTCATCGGGGCGCATTGCGGCATGAATGCCGCCGGGATCGTGCTCTCGGAGATTGGCGACGCGTCGGCCAAGGAGATGCCGTATGACATCCATGCGCCGCACTTCACGGCGTGGTTCCGCACGTTGCTGTTTGACGCGACGACGGTGACCGGGGCGCTGGATGGGTTTCGCAGGGTGCCTCCCACGAAGCGGTATCACTTTGTGTTTGGGGACGGGTTGACGGAGCGACGCGCGGTGAAGGTGCGGGCGCACACGGGCGGGGAATTTCCGACGCCCCAGGTCAACGAGTGGAAGGACAACGACCCCACCGACGAGCTGGCCCCCAAGGTCCTGGAGTGCGCGGTGTACCATGACGAGGGGCGCGGCGTGTTCCCGGCGCTAAGGTCCGGCAAGGGCAAGCTGAATGGCGAGCGCATGATCGCTTTGGCCAACAGCATCCCGATCCAGGGGGGGAACGTGATGAACGCGGTGTTCGACGCGACCGGGATGCGGTTATGGGTGAGCTACGCCGGGGCGGGCCAAGAGGCGTACCAACGCCCGTATGTGCACCTGGACCTTGCGACGCTGGACGTGGATGGCGATGGCCGTTCCGATTTTCGGCGACACGAACCCAGGACGATTCCCCTGGTTCCGGAAACGCGGCCTTGAAAGCCCGGGCGGGTTCGGCAGCATCGCGCCGTCACGGGCCAGCTTAGCTCAGTGGTAGAGCGGCAGTTTTGTAAACTGCGGGTCGTCGGTTCAATCCCGACAGCTGGCTCCAATCACAGTTGTTGCCGCGACAACTGGAAAATCCGCGCGCATTTGCGCGAAACGCGCACGAATGTCAGCGCCGGAGTGAAACACACCTGAAATTGCCGGTTTGAAAACCACAGCCCGCCTCCCAACGAAAAACGCCGGGGGGGCATCGCTCCGGCGGCGGCGTTCCCTGGCAATCCCCTGCGCTCAGGGCTCCGCGATCTGCTCCCGCGTCCGGTAGCTCCTCCCCTCGATCACGATCGTGCTCACGTGGTGCACCAACCGGTCCAGCAACGCCGCCGTCAGTGTCGCGTCGTTGTTGAAGATCTCAGGCCAGTTCTTGTACGCACGGTTCGTCGTCAGGATCGTTGACGCCTTCTCGTAGCGCGCCGCCAACACCTGGAACATCAGGTCCGCTCCCGCCTTGTCGATCGGCAGATACCCCACCTCGTCCAGGATCAGCACCCCACCCCCCGCATACTTGCGCAACTGCTGCTTCAACCGTTGCTGCGTCTGCGCCGCCACAAGGTCGTTGATCATCGTCACCGCCGGCACGAACAGCACCTCATGCCCCGCCTCGCACGCCGCCTGCCCCAGTGCCACCGCCAGATGCGTCTTCCCCAGTCCCACGGGACCGACAAAGACCACGTTCGTGTGGCTCTGCAGGAACTCCAGCCGGAAGAGCTGCCGGATCTCCGCCTGGTTGATCTTCTTCGGCCACGTCCACTGGTACTGCTCCAGCGTCTTGCGATACGGAAAACGCGCCAGCCGAAGCCGTCGCTCCAAGGCGCGTCGCCCACGTTCCAGGACCTCGCCCTCGACCAGCCGGTCCAGGTAGTCCCCATGGGCCCAGCCCTCGCGGGATGCCGTCTCGGCAAGGGCTCGGTGTTCGCGCTGGATGTACTCCAGCTTCAGGTAGTCGAGGTGATCGCTCAGATGGGATGTTTTCATACGTCGTAATGGCTCAGGTCCGGCGGTGCGATCTCCAGTTCCAACAGGTCGCTGGCACGGGTCAGGTGAAGGGCGGCCGGCTCCAGTCGGGGACGCTGCCGCTGCGTCACCAGGATGGCGACGTAGTCGGCTCCGAAGGACTGGAGGGCCAGCAGGTCCTCCAGCAGACGGCTGATGAGCTCCTCGCCGTGGAGCTCGACCAGGGCGACGATGCGTCGCACCTGCATGGGTGCGTCCGGACGACGTTGTTGGAGGCCCTGCCAGTAGGCGGAGGCCGCCGGCCCAAGGCGCAGGAAGCGGATGAGCAGGTCCTGCTGGCGGGCCTGCAGCCGCTGGGCCATCAGGGGCTCCATGTGCCCCGGCAGCTCGAAGTGCCGACGCCGCTCGTAACATCGCCGGTGTTCGGCCACGAGCCGTTCTCCTTCGAGGATCAGCAGCCGGTCCGTGAAGGCCTTCACGTGGAGCCGTTGCCGGGCGTGCTGTGCCGGGACGGAATAGGTGTTCGAGTCGAAGCGGATCCGGCAGGTGCGGTCGGAACGCAGGATGTGGAGGCTCGCCAGATCCAGGGGGTTCGTGTTGAGGGGACGGAGCGTCTCCTCCGCGAAGAGCTCGTCGGGGCTCCTGCCGGTGTCGCCGTGGATGCGGGTGTTGGCGATCTGCCCCATCCAGGAGCGCACCTCGGCGTTGATGGCCTCGAGGGAGGCGAGGGGACGCCCCGCGAGGAAGTTGTTCTTCACGTACCCGACGGCCCGTTCGACACGCCCCTTCTCATGGGGTGAGAGAGGGTTGCAGGCGCGGGGACGGAAGCCGTGGTGCTGGGCGAACTCGAGGTAGCGCGGGTTGAAGGTCGGCTCCTCGCCCCGACGATGCCGGAGGACGGCCACCTTGCAGTTGTCGACGACGACCTCGGAGGGCACGCCGCCGAAGAAGAGGAAGGCGTTGTGATGGGCGCTCAGGAAGTGCTCCTGGCTCTCGCGCAGGGTGAACTTGACGTACATGCGCCGGCTGAAGCAGAGGACCATGACGAAGAAGGAAAGCCGGCAACGGGTGGCGCCGATCTGGATGAAGCCGGCAGAACCCCAGTCGACCTGGGCGGCCTGTCCGGGGGCGAACTGAAGACGCAGGAAGGCCTGACGGGTGCGGGGCCGGATCTTGGCGACATGGGCGCGCAGGATGCTTGAGCCGCCGGAGTAGCCCTCCTGGCGCAGGAGGCCGAGGATCTGGCTGGCGGAGTAGTCATGGCGGTCGAGAAGCCGCGTGATGGTGGCCTTGAAGGCTTCGAGCTTGCCGGGCCTTGGCGGCGCCTTGCGCTGCACGTAGGCGGGCCGCTGTGCCCAGCGCACGACCGTCTGGACATGGATCTGGAGCGCGCGTGCGATCTGGGCGAAGCCCAGGCCATCGCGGTCCCGCATCTGGTGGATGCGGCAGTAGAGATCGTAGGAGATCATCGGCCTGCTCCGGGTTGGAGGACACGGCGGAGGATTTCGCCCACGGAGGCGACCTGGCCCGTTCGCTGGGAAGGAGGCGGGGAGGATGCGTCGGGCAGGCTGAGGACCTGGTAGTGTGGCCTGAGGAAGGCGATGAGGTCGGCGGCGACGAGCTGGTCACGGGCGACAGCCAAGGCCATGGGATCCAGCGCGAGGAGGCGCGAGATGCTGGCGTCGGAGTAGAAGCTCAGGCCGCGGGAGTCGGCGACGGTGAGGAGGAGGAGGTAGAGCGCCAGCGCATCGGAACCACAATGGGAGGTGAGGCCGGAACGGAAGAGGCGCTGGTCGCACCAGCTGAAGCGGGGTGGGACCTGACGGAGACGCTCGGGTCGGAGCAGGACTTTGTGATGTTCAATCATGAGACGGAAGGCCGGCCGCCAGCACCATGCTGGAGGATGGCCCATCCGTTTTGTGACAGACGATCGAGCTGGGAGCGGATGTCCTCTTGTAACGCAGAGCCGAGGTGGAGCGCGACCAGGCCCACAATGACGGGGTCATAGCGGGGTGAGGGATCTTGTAACGGTGTGGGTGAGGGATCTTGTAACGCACCGGGCCGGATGGAACTGGAAGAGGTTTGATGGCAATGGGTTCGGTGGGATTTTCAGTGCAAGATCCCTGGAGTTTGGGCGGTCTGGGCTTTGGGGAACGCCTCCAGTAGCCGGGATGGCGGGCTCGCCATTGGCGGACGCGATCGGAGTTGGAGGGTCCTTTGAAGTAGTCGGCGTTTTCGGGCTTGGTGAGCCATCGGGCCTGGCTATGGCGCTTGCTGGCCGTCCGGCAGAGGGGTTTGGAACAGAAGAGTTGGCGGCCGCGATTGCGAGGGTCCGGAGCGAAGGGATCGTTGCAATGGAGACACTTGGGGAGAGAGAAGCGATCCGCCACAGGGGCGAAGAAGACGCCGCCGCGGGGCGGGAGTGGAGGACGGAAACGATGGGCGAGGATCGGCGGAAGAAGACGTGAAGAAGGAAGAAGCGCTGGTGCGCCGATCAGAAGAAGAGGTCCTCAAGAACATGGACCCCGCCTCGCATTTCAAACCGGCAGAAACCATCGAATTCCGGAATGGCACTGACAGCGTGGGGGCACGCGGCCTACAGATGGCCACCGTGCGGCGTCGATGTTCGCGCTGACGATGCGTTGTGGTCGGCTGGTGGGGGGGGCGTGGGGGTATCCGTGCGACATCCCCGGGGAGGCTGGGGAAGCATCCGCAGAAGGACAGGTTGGGGCTGACGCCCCGCGGTTGGCGGGTCAGGCGGCGGCAGCGGGAGCGGCGCGGGCGCCGAGGCGTGCCAGCGTGGCTCCGCCGGTGAGCCAAGGGGTGCCGAAAGCGAAGATGATGGAGGGGACGGGGCCGAGGAGGTCGGCCCATATCCAGGCCAGGGTGGGGCCCAGCGCGACGCCGAGGGCAAAGGCGGCTCCCACGACGAGGGATGGCCGCCAGCGCTGTCCCGTGGCCAGGCCGCCCACCATGCCCATGACGCCATGGGCGAGCATGGGCAGGGCCCATTGGGCGAGGAAGAGGTCGAGCGGCCGGTGCAGGCCTTGCGTGGCCATCGTCAGCAGGGGGATCCAGTAGCCGGGAACGCACGCGGCGACGGCGAACGTGGCCGGGGCCGTCCATCGTCTGCCGGCGGACAGCCCAATTAACAGCCCGCCGAGGACGTAAAACAGGGCGACGGAAAACAGCGCGTACGGGCGAAGGGGGGCGGGCAGCCAGCGGACGAGCGTGCCGGTCCAGTTCAAGGCCATGCCGCCCCCGGCAAGGAGGGCCGCCGCGATGCTGGCGATGAGCAGGGAAGGCTTCATTCCGGCGATGGCATGGGAACGGGCGTCGGCGGGGCTATCCCTTGCTGGCGCTGGCGAGGCGTTGGCGTTCGGCGGCGCGGGCGAAGGGGTAATAGACGGCCATGGCGATCAGAAGGGAGACGACGCCCCAGACGGCGGCGCGCCAGTCGTAGCCGGTCATAAGGTAGTGCCCGATGATGGGCGGGGTGGTCCATGGGACGGAGACGAAGGGCTTCCGGATCCAGCCGGCCTCCATGAGGAGGTAGCTGCCGACGGTGAGCAGGAGGGCGTTGAGGATGTAGGGGACCATCAGGACCGGGTTGAGCACCACCGGCAGCCCGAAGAAGATGGGCTCGTTGATCTGGAACACCTGCGTGGGCAATGACATCCGGCTCACGGCCCGGAACCCGGCGTCGCGCGACCGCACCAGCACCAGCGCCAACGCCAAGGTGGCCCCCGTCCCGCCCACGTTGACGAACGTGGTGAAGAACCCGTTCGCCGTCGCGTGCGGCATGGGTTGCCCGGCCTTCAACGCCTCCACGTTGTCCGCCAGGTATTGCAGGAACACCGGGGCCACGATGGCGTCCATGGTGTTGTCGCCGTTGACGCCCACGGACCAGAGGAGGGTGACGGCGAAGGCGTAGGCGAGGATGCCCGGCAGGGTGTCGAGGGAGGAGACCAGGGGCTTGAAGGCGGCCGAGACGATCCCCTGGACGTCCACGCCGAGGAGGTGGCGCAACGCCCAGAACCCGGACACGACCACGACGAAGGGGACGAGGGAGAGGAACGATTCCTGCACGACCGGCGGCACGCCGGCGGGGAGCCGGATGACGAGCCCCATGTCCGTGAAGAGGCGTTGCACGCGGACGGACACGAGGGCGACGAGGATGGCGGTGAAGAGCCCGGCGGAGCCGAGCCCGGCCATGACGAGGCCGTCGCCGCCGGGCTTGAGCTGCACCAGGAGGAAGGCGACCACGGCGGTGACGGACGCGGGCAAGGGCTCCAGCTTGAGGCGTTGCGCGAGGTCCGACGCCACCGCGAGGCACGCGAGCACGGCGAGCATCCCGAAGGTGGCCTGCACCGGGAGGTCCAGCAGCGGCAGCCAGCCCTTGATGCGTTCCTCGTACCCGGGGATGGGCAGGAAGGCGAAGGCCATGAACAGGCCGCCGAGGATGGTCAGGGGCACGACGGTGACCATGCCGGAGCGAACGGCGGCGAGGTAGGCGTTGTCGCCGGCCGCCGTGAGGAGAGCCATGGCACGGCGGCCCGTTGCTTGGAGGGCTGACTTCATGGATGGCCTTCGTTTCCGGCGACGGGTTGGAAGACCTTGCCCAGGTAGATGCAGCCGTCCGTTCCCTCGCCCACGCGCACCAGCTCGGAGAAGCCGAGCCGCCGGTAGAACCCGAGCGCGGCGACGTTGGGGTTGGCGACGCCGAGGTGCGCGCCGGGCGAGCCGAGGGCGCGGAGTTGGTCCATGACGCGTTCCAACATGCGTCGGCCCCAGCCGCGTCCCTGCGCCCGTTCCAGGAGGTCGATGTGCAGGTGGGACGGGTACTGCGCCCGGGGCTCGGGCTGGAAGTAGTCGGGTTGATGGTACCAGGCGTGGACCCTTTGGGGGCGCGTCCACGAGGCCGGGTCGCCCTGGGGCATGGGGAAGTCCCGGCACAGGCGCGGGCGCCATGCGTTCTCGTAGCGTTGGTAGAACGCGGCCGAGTCGAAGGCCCCCAGCGCGTAGCCGCACACGCCGTCGCGATCCTCCAGCACCCACGCCAACGAGGGCTCGAACGCGAGGTACGGCCCCACGAAGATGCGTCCCAGGGCGTCGGGGTCGTCCCGGTAGAACGGCTCGCCGTCGCGGCCGTAGTCGCCCGTCTTGAGGCAGAC
>JBJSZF010000541.1:0-2007 GCA_046090125.1 Verrucomicrobiota bacterium | reverse complement strand
TCGTCGCCGACGCCCGGAAGATCACGGGGGCGGTGGACAAGGGCGAGGGATCGGTCGGGCGCCTGCTGCGCGACGACACGTTGGCGAAGGAGTTGACGGCGGCCTCGACGGCGCTGCGCGAGATCTTGCAGAAAATCAATTCCGGCCAGGGATCCGTGGGCAAGCTGGTCAACGACGAGTCGTTCCTGCGCAACGTGAAGATGACGTTGCAGAAGGTGGACAAGGCGACCGAGGGGCTGGAAGACACCGGGCCGCTCCAGGTCATCGGGACGGCCGTGCAGACGTTGTTCTAGCGCGTTGATTCCCAACCCCGGCTCCATGGCCCTCGAACCCGCCCTCGTCCGCGACGCCGTTGCCCGCGCCCTTCGGGAGGACGTGGGTCCGGGGGACGCGACGACGCTGGCGTGCATCCCGGCGGGGGCGCGTGCGCGGGCGGTGATGCGGGCGCGGCACCCGTTGGTCCTCGCGGGGTTGCCGCTGGCCATCGAGGCGTTCCGGCAACTTTCGCCCAACGTCGCCATCGAGGGTGCGGCCCACGAGGGCGCGCGGCTGGCGCGTGGCGAGGCGGCGCTGGTGGCCACGGGCCCGGCGCGCGCGTTGCTGACGGGCGAGCGCACCGCGCTGAACTTCGTCCAGCGATTGTCCGGCGTGGCCACGCTCGCGTCGCGCTTCGTGGAGGCGATCCACGGGACGGGCGCGCGCATCCTCGACACGCGCAAGACCACGCCCGGCTGGCGCGCCTTCGAGAAGCACGCCGTCGCCTGCGGCGGAGCCACCAACCATCGCATCGGGCTCTGGGACCTGGTGCTGATCAAGGACAACCACCTCGCCGCGCTCGCGTCGGAGCCGCCGGACCCCGTCACCGCCGCCGTACGGCGCGCGCGCGCCCTGTACCCCGGACTCCGGGTCGAGGTGGAGGCCGACACGCTCGAACAGGTCCGGCTCGCGGCCGGGGCCGGGGCGGACATCATTCTTTTGGACAACATGGGGCCAACGCTCTTGCGCGAGGCGGTGGCGTTGGTCGCGGGACGTTGCCAGACCGAGGCGTCCGGGGGCGTCACGCTGGAGACCGTCCGCGCCATCGCCGAGACGGGCGTGGACTTTGTGTCGGCGGGTGCGATCACGCACTCGGCTCCCGCCGCCGACCTGGGGCTGGACTTCGAGTGAACACGGACGTCGAGATCCTGCGGAGCCTGCGTGCGGCCGGGGAGGCCGGCGCATCCGGGGCCGCGCTCGCGAAGCACCTGGGCGTCAGCCGCGCCGCCGTGTGGAACCGCATCGAGGACCTGCGCCGCCATGGGTACGAGATCGAGGCCAGCCCGCACCATGGCTACATCCTGCGGGCGAGCCCGGACGCGTTGCATGGGGACGACCTGATGGCGCGGATGTCGGCGGCCCGGGTGATTGGCCGGGACATCCGCGTGTTCAGCGAGACGTCCTCGACGAACGACGTGGTGGAGAAGCTGGCGCGGGACGGCGTGCCGGAGGGCGCCGTGGTGTTCGCGGAGGCGCAGTCCGAGGGGCGCGGCCGCCTGGGACGCACGTGGGTGTCGCCCTCGGGCATGGGCCTTTGGTTTTCCATCCTGCTTCGGCCGCGGCTGCACCCGACGTCGGCCACGCAGTTGACCGTGCTTGCGGCCGTGGGCGTCGCTCGCGCCATCGAGCGGCACACGTCGTTGACGCCGGAGATCAAGTGGCCGAACGACATCCTCATGGGCCGACGCAAGGTGGCGGGCATCCTGCTGGAGATGTCGGCGGAGCTGGACCGCATCCGCCATGCGGTGCTGGGGATTGGCATCGACGTGAACATCCCGGCGGAGGGCTTCCCGCCGCAGCTTCGGGCGATCGCGACGTCGTTGGCGGCGGAGGCCGGGCATGCGATCGACCGGCCCGGGCTGGCGACGCGGGTCTTGTCGGAGCTGGACCACCTGTACGCTCGGATGAACGCGGGCGACTTCCACGAGGTGGGGGACGAGTGGATGCGGCGTTGCTCCACGCTGGGGCAAC
>JBJSZF010000540.1:0-2656 GCA_046090125.1 Verrucomicrobiota bacterium | reverse complement strand
CCGAGTCCGCCCCCTTCCGTTGGGTGGTGGACCCCATCGACGGCACCGTGAACTTCGCGCGCGGCATTCCCCATGCCTGCGTGAGCATCGCCCTCCAACAAGCCACGTCGGCCAGTCACCAAACCGTCGCGGGCGTCGTCCATGATCCCTTCATGAACGAGACCTGGACCGCCACGGCCACCGGCCCCGCGCGCCGGAACGGCCGCGTCATCCATGTCAGCCAGCGCAGCAAACTCGCGGATGCCGTCGTCTCCGTGGGCTTTGCCAAGAACAGCCAATCCCTGGACCAACTCCTTCCCCTGTTCGCCGCCCTGACGCCCAAGGTCTGCAAGCTGCGGCTCATGGGCTCCGCCGCGCTCGCACTGGTCTATGTCGCCGACGGCCGGTTTGACGCCTACGTCGAGGGCGGCATCCGCCTATGGGACGTCGCCGCCGGGGGCCTGGTCATTCAACGGGCCGGCGGCATCTTCGAGATCCAGTCCATCGGCCCCGGCCACCGCTACTCCCTCGTCTGCAACAACGGCCTCATTGACCGCCCCCTCCGCCGCGTCATCCGGTCCGCATCCACCAAGCGCCTCCCATCATGAATCGCCCCGTCCATCCGAAAGGCCGCACGTCCGGCCGCCCCAGCCCCGTCAACCCCTCCCTCGCCTTGGGCCTCATGCTGGGACTCCTCGCCCGCGGCCACGCCGGCACCGTCGTCCAGTTCCGCACCCCCGTCGGCGACATCGAGGCGGAGTGCTATGACGCCGCCAAGCCCGTCACCACCACCAACTTCCTCCGGTACGTCGCCGATGGAGCGTACAACGGCATGTTCTTCCACCGGTCCGTCCCCGACTTCGTGATCCAAGGCGGCGGCTACCGCGTCGCCAACCGGGGGACCGCAAACGCGAACGTCGAGCGCATCCCCTCGCGCGCCCCCATCACCAACGAGTTCAAGGTGGGCCCCTTCCTCTCCAACGTCGCCGGCACCCTCGCCATGGCGAAGACGTCGGACCCCAACTCCGCCACGTCCGAGTTCTTCTTCAACCTCAAGGACAACACGGCCCTCGACGCCACCAGCAACTCCGGCGGCTTCACCGTCTTCGCGCGCGTCATCCGGGGGGCCGAGACCTTCGTGAGGCTGAACTCCTACCAGTACTATCCCGTCACCACGAACTTCCCGGACACCGTCACCAACCGGATCGTCAACGTGGGCGCGCCCTTCGGGGAGTTGCCCATCACCCGCCTTGGCTTCAGTGCCTCCGGCGGACGGACGGTGCTCCTGTCCGACCTCGTCTTTTGCGACGTCACGCTCCTGGGCGTCCGCGTCGCCCGCACCGAAAACGGGGCCGCCCAGGTCCAGTGGAACCCCGTCGCCAACCGCACCAACGTCGTCGAGTACACCGACGTCTTCCCGCCCCAATGGCAAACGCTCCGGGCCGTGCCTCCCTCGGAGTTGCCCGCCACCGTGTATGGCGGCAACGGCGTGCCCGCCGACGGCACGCCCCTGAACCTCCCGTCCCTCACCGTGGCCGACGCACCGGACGCGCCGCCCCAGCGCTTCTATCGCGTCCGCGCCACCTACTGACCTCGCCGGGTGAACGCCGCGAAGCCGAGCAGCCCTGCCCGTTCCGTCCCCTTCATCATCGCGATGGAGGCCTGTGAGCGGTTCTCGTTCTACGGGATGGTTTCCATCCTGATGTTGCACCTCAAGAACACCCTCGGGATGGGCGAGGGACCCGCCAAGGAGGCGCTGCACCTCTTCAAGACCGGCGTCTATTTCCTCCCGCTCCTCGGGGGATTCCTCGCAGACCGCTGGCTCGGCCGGTACCGCACCATCCTGGGGCTTTCGACCTTCTACTGCCTTGGGCACGGATGGATCGCCGTCACCGACGCCTCGCGCGACGGCCTCCTCGTGGGACTGGCCCTCATCGCCCTCGGCGCGGGTGGCATCAAGCCGTGCGTCTCGGCCTTCGTGGGCGACCAGTTCCCGCCCGGCCCCAAGGAACGACTCGCCCGCGTCTATGGCCTCTTCTACGCGTCGATCAACTTCGGGGCCTTCTTCGGGTTCGCCCTGGTGCCGTGGATTCGGGACCACCACGGGCATCGGTGGGCCTTTGGGATCCCGGGGTTGTTCATGGGCATCGCCGCCATCGTCTTTTGGCTGGGGTCCCGCCACTACGTGCGCATCCCCGTCACCACCGACGCCACGCCCCCGCTCGATGCGACGCCCGCCGACGGCCAAGGCTGGAAGGCCGTTGCCAAGCTGGCCCTGGTATTGTCTCCCGTGCCCGTGTTCTGGGCCTTGTACGACCAAATCAACACGAGCTGGGTCGTGCAAGGCGAGCGGATGAAGCCTTTCGACCTGCTGGGCTACCGCGTGGATGCCGAACGGATGCAATCGGTGTCCGCCCTGCTCGTCCTCGCATGGGTGCCCATCCTGACGCTCGTCGTGTACCCGTGGATGGCGCGTCGCGGGCGGTCATGGTCTCCCTTGGCTCGGATGCAGGCCGGGTTCGGTTTTGCGGCTGTGTCCTTTGTGATCTGCGCAGGGCTCCAGCGACGCATCGAGGCGGGCGAGACGCTCGGGCTCGGGTGGCAGCTCCTTCCCTACACGGTGCTGGAGTTGGGTGAGGTCCTCGTGAGCGCCACCGGCCTTGAGTTCGCCTACGGT
>JBJSZF010000539.1:0-4192 GCA_046090125.1 Verrucomicrobiota bacterium | reverse complement strand
TCTCGGCTGGTCGATGGAGGAGGGCCGATTCGTTGGATGGCTCAAGCCGGAGGGCGCAACCGTCCGGCCGGGCGAGCCGCTGTTTGCGGTCGAGAGCGACAAGGCCACACAGGAGGTCGAGGCGACCGACGGCGGCCTTCTCAAGGTCGCGCCCGGCGCGCCGGGCGAGGGCGACATGGTGCAGGTGGGGCGTTTGTTGGGTTGGTTGTTGGACGAGGGCGAGACGGCCCCGGCAACGGCCGATGCGGGGGCTGTCGCTTCGTCGTCGGTGGCGCAGCCAACGCCTGAAGTCGCCGTGAATGCGGAATGTGCCCGCGAAGGGGCCGCAGGAGGCCGGTCCCAAGGAGCCGCCCGTCCGGCCTCGCCCCGGGCTCGGCGCGCGGCCCGCGAACACGGCGTGGACCTCGCCACCGTGGCACCCGGCGGCTCCAGCGGCCGCGTCCGGGAACGGGACGTCCTCGCGGCGGCGGCGGCCTCACTGGAGGCGAGGCGCCCTGGCCATCGCAAGGTCCCCATGCCGCCCCTTCGCAGGGCCATCGCCGCGCGGCTGGAGCGGGGTCGGCAGGGTGTGATCCCGGTGACGATCACCCGTCGTTGCGACGCCACGGCGCTGCGGGCGTTTCGCGAAGGGCTCAAGGCGGCGGCGCGCGCAGGGGCCGTCGTTCCGACGCTGAACGACCTCCTTCTCAAACTCACGGCGGAGGCCCTGCATCGGCATCCGATGCTTGCGGCGGTTTGGGGGGACGATGGCCTTTGGATGCCCGAGTCGCTGGACCTGGGCATTGCGGTGGACACCGATGCGGGCCTGTTGGTGCCCGTGGTGCGGGACGTCCGGGGATGGACGCTGCAGGAGGTTGCGGCCGCCTCGCGCCGCCTCATCGAGTCCGCCCGGGCGGGACGGTTGGACGCCGCCGACATGCAGGGCGGTTGCTTCACGGTGACAAACCTGGGTGGCCTGGGCGTGGACACGTTCACGCCCGTCATCAACCCGCCCGAGTCCGCCATCTTGGGCGTCGGCGCCATCACGCGGCAGCCGGTGGTCCTGGAGGATGGCTCGTTTGCGGCCCGTGATGTCCTGCCGTTGAGCCTGACGTTCGACCACCGGGTGAACGACGGGGCGGATGCCGCGCGTTTTCTCCAGACCTTGGCCGGGTTGATCGAGGATCCGTCCGGGCTGGAAGCCTCCCTTTCCAACGCATGAATGTTTCGCTCAACGACCGGGTCGCCCTGGTTACCGGCGCGGCCGGCGCCATTGGCCAAGCCATCTGCACCGCGTTGGCCGACAACGGCGCACGGGTCGTGGTGTCCGACATCGACCTGGAGGGTGCCCGCCGCCTGGCCTCGACCTTGCCCGGGGCGATGGCGCTGCGGATGGACGTCACGCGGGAGTCGGAGGTGGACGCGGCGATCGACGAGGTGGTGGCGGGGCAGGGACGGCTCGACGTGCTGGTCAACAACGCCGGGATCAACACGATGGCGCACCGGGTGAACATCGACTCGTTCCCGGCGGACGAATGGGACCGGATCCTGCGGGTGGACTTGACCGGGTTGTTCCTGGTGAGCCGGGCGGCGTCGCGTTGCATGCTGCGGCAAAAGGGCGGGCGCATCATCAACATCGCGTCCGTGCTGGGGCTCGTCCCGGCCCGGCTCCAGTGCGCGTTCACGGCGGCGAAGGCGGGGGTGGTGAACCTGACGCGGACGATGGCCATCGAGCTGGGATCGCAGGGCATCCTGACGAACTGCATCGCGCCCGGATCCATATTGAGCGAGGGCACGCGCCAGTTGTTCTACGGGGCGGACGGGAAGTTCAGCGACCGGATGCAGGCGATGTTGTCGCACGTGCCGCTGGGGCGGCCTGGGCGAACGGAAGAAGTGGCGCATGCGGTGCTGTTCTTGGCGGCTCCCGAGAGCTCGTACATCAACGGCGCGGTGATCCCGGTGGATGGGGGGTGGCTGGCGGGCTATTCGCGGGACTTTTGAGGCGGCCCGGCGAATGGGTGCCGAGGGAAGTGCGCAGTCCCTCCGGGGCCGTCCCCTGACCGGGCGGCATGACGTGGAGCGATCCAAGCCATCTCCCTGAAGGAGGCAATTCATGCGGGGACGTTCGGCAAGAAGCGGCCCGTGGCGGGACCGTCCCGGGCAGCATCCAGTTTTAGGGAATTCGGCTGCTTGACTCGCCGGGGATCGCCCGCAGCTTCGCGCGCGCCTCGCATCCCAAGTTTTCGGCACATGCCGGGATGGTGTTGGAGAATGGGCTCGTGAGGGCACCATCCTGCGGGGCAGGACGGACAGCACGGACGAGGCCCGGAGCGCATACCGCGAATGGACAGAGGTTCAAAGGCAGAGACATCGAGCGACGGATCGCGACGACCGGCGGCGACGCAGGCGATGTCCCGTGCCTTGGAACAGTTGGCGGGCTTGCTGGGGCTTCCGTTTCGTTCGTTGGAGGCGATGGATGCCGCCGGGCTTGCGGCCCGCATGGAGGCGGGGCAGGACCTCGATCCAGGGCGCAGCCTCGGACGGCTCGCGGTGGCGGCCAAGGCCTGCGGGATGCGCGGCGTGGTGGTGCGCATGTCGTTGGCAGACGCGGTGTGGCAGGCCCGTGCCAGCAATCCATTCGTGGCGGTGACGCCGTCGGGGGAATGGGTCGTGTTTGCCGGTCGTGGCGTCTTCGATGCGCGGGTGAGCCGTGGGGATGGTCAGGCGGGATGGGAGACCCTGGGGCGCGGCACGTTGGCGCGGCGGCTGGGCTTGGTGGATCCGCGCGGGACGACGGACTTCCTGGTGGTTCACCCGGAGTTGCCGATGACGCCCTTGGGCTCCGGGGGGCACGGGGATGGGCATGGGCATGGGCATGGGCATGGGCATCCGGAGCCTCACCAACGGTTCTTTCGGTTGCTGCGTGCGGAGCTGCCGGACATTTGGGCGATCCTGTTGTTTTCCGTCATCACGGGGATCCTGTATCTGGCGGTGCCCCTGACGGTGGACGCGGCGGTGAACAACATCGCGTTCGGCGGGCAGCAGCCGTTGTTCATCCAGGCGCTGTTGATCCTGGCGGTAGCGCTCCTCGCGTTCCTCGGCCTCCTGGCGTTCGTCCGAGCCGTGCAACACTACCTCGCCGAGGTCATCCAACGCCGCGTGTTCGTTCGCATCGTGGCCGACCTCGCCTGCCGATTGCCCCGCGTCACCGCCGGCGCGATGGACCACATCCACGGGCCGGAGCTGGTGAACCGTTTCTTTGATGTCACGACGGTCCAGAAGAGCACGTCCCTGCTGCTGCTGGACGGCATCAACCTCGTCTTGTCGGCCGTCATCGGCATGGTGGTCCTCGGGTTCTACCATCCTTCCCTGCTGGCCTTTGACCTCGCGATGCTGGCGGCGGTGGTGGTCGTGGTCTTTGCCCTGGGGCGTAGGGCGGTCCAGAGCAGCGTCCGGGAGTCCCTGTCGAAGTATGCGATCGCGGGCTGGCTGGAGGAACTGGCCCATTTCCCGAACCTGTTCAAGGCGCCCGGTGGCAGCCTGATGGCCCTGGAGCGCACGGATCACCTCGCGCGCGAGTACCTGACGCGGCGGCGGGCGCACTTCACCGTACTCATGCGCCAGGTGTGCGGGCTCCTCGTCATCCAGGCGATTGCGTCGTCCGCGCTGTTGGCCGTGGGGGGAATGCTGGTGCTCGAGGGCGAGCTCACGCTGGGCCAGCTCGTGGCGTCCGAGCTCATCGTGAACGCCGTCCTTGCTTCCGTCGCCAAGCTGGGGAAGCACCTGGAGGCCTGGTACGACGCTCTGACGGCGGCGGACAAGCTGGGCTACCTGGTGGACTTGGAGGTGGAGCGCGAGGGGGGAGAGGCTCCCGAAGTTTCCGATGGCCCCGGCCGTGTCGAGGTTCACGAGGCGCGCTTTGGGGCGGAGGCTGCGACCTCGTTCGAGGTGCGGCCCGGGGACCGCGTGGGGGTCATGGCATCCTCCGGTAGGGGTTCCACGGAGCTGCTGGAGACGTTGTTTGGACTTCGTGCTCCGAGCGATGGGCACATGACCATCAACGGGATCGACGTCCGGCAGTGGTCCTTGACCGCTTTGCGGCAACGCGTGGCCCTTGTGCGCCGCGACGAGATCCTGAGCGCAACGATCGAGGAGAACGTCCGCATGGCCCGGGCCGAGGTCGGGCACGACGAGGCGCGGGAGGCGCTCTGCG
>JBJSZF010000538.1:0-1293 GCA_046090125.1 Verrucomicrobiota bacterium | reverse complement strand
GGGACGGCCTTTTGGTTTTCTCCAGGTGTCATGAATCCAAACGGCTACCGCGTCTACTTGCTCCGAAGTGCGTCGGGACTTCGCTACATCGGCCTGTCCAACGACGTCGAACGTCGCGTCCAACAACACAACCTCGGCATCTCGCGATGGACGCGTGGAAAGGGGCCCTGGATCCTCGAGTGGACCAGCACACCTCGCTCGCTGGGAGACGCCCGAAAACTGGAGAACCTCCTGAAGCGCCAAAAAGGCGGCGCCGGCCTTGATCCGATCCTGCTTCGTGAAGCGTCCCCGGGCTCATAATCCCGCCCTGCGGGATCCCAGGTTCAAATCCTAGCCCCGCAACCAATTTCAACGGCCACTTTCTCCGGAAAGTGGCCGTTTTGCTTGGTTTTTGACCCATTTCCGCCCTGCCGAGCGATCGCGCGATCCGAGGCTCAAAACGCACGGTTTCAGGGGGTGAAATCGCGCTATAATCGCGCTATATCGTCCTGGTGACCTCCCGACCGGGCTTGCGTCCCATCCCCGACCTCTTCCGGGACGACTTGGAAGCCCTCTCCAGTACTCCCGACTCGTCGGCCGCCACCGCCGGTGCTGCGGTTTTCTCGGCCGCCAGCCGTGCTGCCCGGGCACGAATCCAATCCGGGGTCATCTGCCAAAGTTTCTGGCCCTCGTCGGGATCACCGAGCAGGACAACGTACCGCTTGGCCCGATCTGGCTTGTTACCCATGTGGTCGGCGAGTGTCTGGTAGCTCCGATGCACGGCGTAGTGGTAGCTGGCGAAGAGGACGCGCTACGCATTGTGGGGCCATGTCTTGAGCCCCGCCTTCCTCCGCGCTGCAACCAGTTCCTTCTGGTACCACTCCTCGTTCTTTATCTCGTCGTTCCCGAAAGGGGCAAACTTGTCGCCACACCACGGCAGGACCTCGTTGAGCCACGCCGTGGCCGTGGGGTGAAGTAGCGTTTGGCGGCCAGTGTGGGTCTTGGCCTGGCTGCCGTGCACGGTGTTGATGGTGCGGCTGGCGTTGACGTCGGCGACTCCTCGTCGCAGCCCCTCTCGCCGACGTACCCCGGCAAAGACCGTGTTCACCACGATCGGCAGAATGGGGTTCTTGTCCTGAAGCAGGGAGCCAAGGAGATCGGCCAAATCATCCAGCGGGAGCAGCGTCTTGACCTCTTCTTCGGGTGACGGCAGCCGCCAGCTCTGGGTGGGGTCCGTCAGCACCCATTTCTCCCGGATGGCGTGCTTGTAGAACAGCTTGACGGTCTTGGCCGTCCTGATTTTCGAGTTGTTGT
>JBJSZF010000537.1:0-3546 GCA_046090125.1 Verrucomicrobiota bacterium | reverse complement strand
CCGCCCATGCCGAAGGCGCGGACGGGGTAGGCGTTCTTGATCCAGCAGCCGACGTCGAGGTTGTGGATGTGTTGCTCCACGATGTGGTCGCCGCAGAGCCAGTTGAAGTAGTACCAGTTGCGAAGCTGGAACTCCATTTCGCTCTGCCCGGGCTTGCGGGGGTTCACCCACACGCCGCCGTCGTTCCAGTACACGCGCAGGGACGTGATGTCGCCGATGGCCCCGTCATGGAGGCGCTTCAGGGTTTCGAGATAGCCCGGTTGATGGTGGCGTTGCAGGCCCACGCCCACCTTGAGGTTCTTCTTCTTGGCCTCCTCGGCGGCGGCGAGGACGCGGCGGACGCCGGGGCCATCGGTGGCCACGGGCTTTTCCATGAAGACGTGCTTCCCCTGGCGGATGGCCTCCTCGAAGTGGAAGGGACGGAAGCCCGGGGGCGTGGCGAGAATGACGACGTCGGCGAGGGCAATGGCCTGCTTGAATCCGTCGAGGCCGACGAACTGGCGGTCGGGCGGGACGTCCACCTGGGCTCCCTTGGATTGCTTGAGGTTGTTGAGGGAGCCTTCGAGGCGGTCCTTGAAGGCGTCGGCCATGGCGATGAGCTTGGTGCCCGGAACGCTCAAGGCCTGGTTGGCGGCTCCGGAGCCGCGGCCGCCGCAGCCCACGAGCGCGATCTTCAGCGTGTCGCTGGCCTGCGCGAAGGCGAGTCGATCCGTCACGAGCCCGGTGGCCGCCACCGCGCCCAGCGTCGCGCCCGTGGATGAGAGGAAGCCGCGCCGGGTCATCGGCGTGGCGGGGGAGGATGCATTCATACGTGTCAGATGTGTCATGTCGCTTGGCCTCGTCCGACGCCCTCCAAAAGGCGACGATTCATGGCCCGTTCTGCGGTGAGCCGCGGGGAACGCCGAAGGCTATCGGCCTGCGACCGCCGACGGCAACCCCAAGTTTCGGGAGCGCACAGATCCGTGGCCGGGCGGCCATCCGGGGCGCGCCGCGCCCGTGGGCTAACCTCCCTGCGCGACGGGCGCCCCTTGCAGGCGGAGGCGATGGTGGAGGCGGTTGACCAGTCCCAGCAGGGCCAGGTTGAGGCCCAGGCAGAACGCCTCGGAGCCCAACCCAAGAAACGGGACCGGCAAGGTGAGCAACCCCGCAATGTTCAGGAAGGCCCCTGCCGCGATGCCTAGGATGCACAACAGGCCGACGAACCCCTTCGTGCGTTGCCCATTGACCAGGCCATAGACGGTGGCGAACGGCGACACGACCGCCGGCGCGAGGGCGACTTGCAGGCCCACGATGGCTCCGACCCAGGCGGGCTCCCGGGCGATCCCCATCGTGACGGCCCCGCCCAAGGACAGCACGACGCCGGGCAGCAACGTCCGAAGCACCGTGTGCTTCCATCGCAGCCATGCCGCATCCAGCAGGCGAACGGGCAGGATGCGAACGAGGGCGATGGACTGGAACGGCGAGAGCCACGGCACGAGGAGGGTGACGGCGATGACGTTGGGGACGATGGCGGCCGAAAGGATCGGTCCCTCGAAGGATGCCCGCGCAGCCAGCCATGTCCCCAGCCACCCGATGGGAACGGCCAGGAGGCCCGCGAGCTGATGGCGTCCCGCCCTCGGCCACGCGCGCGCCATGCACTCGGCCAGCACGCGTTGCGCGGGCGTCCACCAACGCCATGCCCAACGGTCCCGAAGCCGCTCCGCCGAGGCGAGGGGCGACGCCAGGAACGAGCGGTCGAGGATGGCGTCGGCGTTCGCGGTGGGGCCGGGCGCATGGGCGGATTGGATGCCGACGAGGGCTTCCTGCACGGCGTCGCCGAACTCAGGCGATGCGCCCTGTGGGATTTGCCTGAACCACTCGAACAACACCCGGTCCCGGAATCGTCCGGCGGCGAGGATGTCCAGGAAGGCACGCGGCAAGGCGAGGAGGGCAAGGCCCAGGGGAAGGAGGAACCACGCGTTGAACCACGGACCACCCTGCACCCAGGCCGACCACGGCAGGACGAGCCAACCGGCGGGGGCCAGCGCGGCGAGGACGTTCCCGTGCTCCAAGAGCAACGCCTTTATCGAAGGCCTCAGGCCCTCCGCGAACGTGGCGGCGGCAAGGAAGCCAAACCCCGCGAGGAGGAGCGCGGCGAGGTATCGTCTCACGAGCCTCCAACGCCATGCTGCCCAGGCCTCCACGACCCCAAGGCCACCCAGCACCAGCGCGCAGGCCGCGCCTTGCAGGACGGCCAACAACGGTCGTTCGTAGAGGGTCGTCCTGGCAGCGGCCAGCGCGTGGCCCAGGCCTAGCCATCCGCAGGTCCACGCCCACTTCACCCATGACGCACGGCCCAATCGACGCACGGCTGCTTCCTCGTCGGCCGGCCAGAAGGCCAAGGGCAGGTGATGAGCGTGGTTGGCCCGGATCCATCCGCGTGCGCCCCGCAGCACTCCCAGGAGCAGGAGGGCATCCCCCGGGTTGCCGACATGGGAATCCGGCGCGTGCAACGCGGCGGGCATGGCCACGAGGAACGCCGCGAACAGGAAAGCCCCAAACCCGCCATTCCATGCGCGTCGGGCCCGGTTCATCACGGGCTCGGGCCGTACCCCGGCGGCCCGGATCAACCGTCGCATTTCCCGGATGAAGTCGGGCGAGGCCGCGAGGGGTGGCTTCATGGGTCGCGCAGGCCTTGCAGCAAGGCATCGAGCACGCCGTCCGTGCCCGTCGTCGAGGCACTGCGCAGTTGGGCAATGGACGCCGTCAAATGGAGGCTGCCCTTGTGGAGGACGCAGGCGCGGTCGGCGAGGCGCTCGGCGGCCTCGAGAATCTGCGTCGTGAACAGGATGGTGCGGCCGCGTCCGGCGGCCTTGCGGACCTCGGTCCGAAGGACGGCGAGGCCCTGCGGGTCCATGCCCGACGCCAGCGGCTCGTCGAGGAGCCACAGTTCCGGATCAATGGCGAGCAGCGCGACGAGCGCCGCCTTGTAAAGCTGGCCGCGCGAAAGGAAGCCCACGGGCTTTTCCGCGAGTTCCAGCAAGTCGAGGGCTTGCATCCAATGGAGGACCTTCGCCGGCGCGTCGGGGCCGTCGGCCTCGTAGATGCGCAGGAGCAAGCCGAGGTTCGCGAGCACGGACTCGTCGGCGAAGACGGGCGGGAAGTCCGGCAGGAAGAAGATCCGGCGGCGCAGGGCGAGGTCGTCCAGCTGCAGCGGCCCGCCGTCATAGACGACCTCGCCGGAGTCGGGCTGAAGGAGACCGGAGAGGACGCGCAGCAGGGTGGACTTGCCCGCCCCGTTGGCCCCGAGCACGGCGACGACCTGTCCCGGCTCGAACACGACGGAGACGTCGTCGAGGGCGCGAACCTTTCCGAAGACCTTGGTGGCGCGGTCGAGTGCGAGGTGCATGGCGGCCCCTCACGGCATGGACGCGATGCGGTCGCGGGTGGCCTGCAGTCGCTCGAGCATGACGTGGGCAATGCGGGGGAAGATGGCGGCTGCGAAGCCTGCGTCCTGGGCGGCGAGCTCGCGCAGCTCGGCCCCATGGAAGAAGTAGGCCTCCACGT
>JBJSZF010000536.1:0-1284 GCA_046090125.1 Verrucomicrobiota bacterium | reverse complement strand
CGCCACCCGCGCCACCCACGCCTTCGTGGACCTCAACGGCGAGGCCCTCGGCATCTACGTCGTCAAGGAGGCCTACGACGACGACTACCTCCGCCGCCACTTCCCCGAGGACAAGGGCCGCCACGGCAACCTCTACGACGGCTGCTTCGTCAGCGACATCACCCGCAACCTCGAGCGCGACGGCGGCAATGGCCCAGCCGACCACTCCGACCTCGTCGCCCTCCGCGACGCCACCTCCACCCCCCTCCACCAACGCACCAACGCCCTCGCCAAGGTCCTCGACGTCGAACGCTTCCGCTCCCTCGTCGCCATCCAGTTCGCGCTCGACGACTGGGATGGCTACGTCCGCAACCGCAACAATTACCGCATCTACTTCCGGCCCGACGGCCGCGCCGTCTTCCTCCCCAGCGGCATGGACCAGCTCCTGCGCAACGCCGAGGCCCCCGTCCGCGACGGAGCCATGGGCCGCGTCGCCGCCGCGCTCCTCGCCATCCCGGCCTAGCGCATCCGCCTCCGCGACCACATGCGCCAGCTCTCGTCCAACTCGAACCTCCTCTCCTCCTCCGCCCTCCTGGCCCTCCACGACGCCATTGAGAAGCGCATCGACGACGGCCTCGCCGCGCTCCCCGCCGCCGAGCGCGCCCGCTTCCACGGCCCCTCCCGCGACCGCTCCTTCCAAATCCGCCGACGCATGGACGTCGTCCGACGCGAGCTCGCCGAATGGTCCGACCCCGTCCCGCCCTGGCCCAAGGGCAAGGTTCTCCAGCTCGCGCAGGCCGCGTGGACCCCCTACGACCAAACCGGCCAGGCCCAAACCGTCACCAACGCCACCGAGGACGGCCGACGCCTCTTCCAGATCACCGTCCAGAAACGCGTCACCCGCGCCACCATCCGCGCCACCGTCCCCCTCCCCGGCGGACGCTTCCGCCTCTCCGGCATGGCCCGGTGCGAGGGCGTCGAGCCCCTCTCCGACGACCTCGGCCGCGGCGTGGGCATTCGCATCACGGGCTCCACCGGCACCCAACATCTCGAAGGCACCGCCCCCTGGACGCGGCTTTCCTTCGACTTCGATCAACCCGAGGACGGCCCCGTCGAGCTGCTCGTCGAGATCAAGGGCCATGCCGGCACGGCGTGGTTCGACGTCTCCACCCTCCAAATCGAGGCCCTCTGACCGGACGGGCCTCGGAATCGGGAATCGGGAAGCGGGAATCGGGGGGTGCCGGGAGCGCGCACGTCCTCGGGCGCACCCTTCATCGCACGACCCGGACGCTTACGGTGAGGGCT
>JBJSZF010000535.1:0-1845 GCA_046090125.1 Verrucomicrobiota bacterium | reverse complement strand
AGGGCGGCAGCAAGGGCGATGGAACAACGGGTCGCGAGGACGGGGACGATGCGTGAAGGGGTCATGGAGCGTGTCGGTGATGGCAATGCCGTGAACGTTTCGCCGGGGCCGTGGCCGTGGCCATCAGGCCTTGGGGCGCCTGCGGGCGGCCAGGGGATGGTCCGAGACGGGCAGGTGTTCATCGAGGCCCACGACGAGGAGCTCGCGGTTCTCCAGCTTCCAGTCCTGCGCCATTTCCTCGAGCTTCTTGATGACGCTGTGGTCCACGAGGTGCGCCTCCGAGAGGTCCACGCGAACGCGCTGGGCCTTGCTCTTCATGCCGAGGAGGCGGCCGCGGATTGGCAGCCAGTTGGAGAAGACGGCGGCCTTGCGGACGCGGAGGACGGGGTCGCCGGTGGCCTCACAAACCGTGGGATGCAAGCTGGGGACGAACAAGGCCCCCGGGGGCACACCGGCGATCACGTGCAGCACGAGCTTCATCACGATGCCCGCCGCGATCCCGATGAGGAGGTCGGTGGCCAGGGTCGCCACCATCGTGACGACGAAGACGAGGAGCTGGCCCTTCCCGACGTGCCACATGTGGAAGAACTCCTTGGGCGCGGCGAGGTTGTAGCCGGTGAAGACCAACATGCCGGCCAGGGCGGCCAGGGGGATGTGGTTCAGGAGCGAGGGCACGGCGGCGACCAGGACCAGGAGGAGCGTCCCGTGCCAGAAGTTGGCCCAGCGGGTGCGCGCGCCGTTGTTGCGGTTCGCCGACGAGCGGACGATCTCGGAGATCATGGGAAGGCCGCCGAGGAAGGAGACGGCGGTGTTGGCGAGGCCGACGGCGAGGAGGTCGCGGTTGAGGTTCGTGCGGCGTTGCCACGGGTCGAGCAAGTCCACGGCCTTGGCGCTGAGCAAGGACTCGAGGGTGCCCACCAGCGAGTACATCACGATCCACTTGATGCTCGCGACGCCCAGGATGGCCGAGAAGTCCGGGAACTTGATCGCGGACATCATGCTCATGGGCAGGGCAACGAGGTTCTTGGGGCCGACGGCGTACTCATGGCCCATGAACTGGTAGGAGTGAGATTGCTCGAGGTGGAACCCGTATCCCAGCGGGGTTGCCACCAAGAGCACCACCATGGGCCCGGGAATCTTCTGCACGACGGGGTGCTTGATGAGCAGCCGGCCGAAGAGGATGGCGAGCGAGATGCCGCCGATGATCGCGAGCTCGGGGTTCAGGTTCATGACCGAGTGCGGGATCTCGGCGAGGAGCTCCAACGGTTCCTTGGACTTGGCGGCCACCCCGAGGGCCACGTGCACCTGCTTGGACACGATGATGACGCCGATGGCGGCCAGCATCCCGTGCACGGCCGCGACCGGGAAGAACTCGCCCAAGGTCCCGAGGCGCAACAGCCCGAACAGGATCTGGATCACGCCCGCCACGACGCCCACGGCCAAGGCCTTCTCGTAGCCCAGGTCCGTCATCGCGCCGAGGACGATGACGATCATGCCCGCCGCCGGGCCCTTGATGGTGAGCTCCGAGTTGCTCAGGAACGGCGTCAGCATCCCGCCCATGACGGCGGTGAAGATGCCCGCGATGGCGGGCGCGCCCGACGCCACGGAGATGCCCAGGCACAGGGGCAGGGCGATCAGGAAGACGAGGAACCCCGACAGGAGGTCCTTGCCGAGGTGACGGCGGAAGCCGTCGAGGTTGCCGACGGGCGCGGGCCCGGCCGGAGGTTCGATGGATGCAGTCGATGACATGACGAATCCTGTGTTTTCGCTTCTCGGGCCCTTGCCTGCCCTTCCCTTCCCCTCCTGTGCCCTTTTCCCCTCCTCCTCCTTTCTCCCTTCTTCCTT
>JBJSZF010000534.1:0-7460 GCA_046090125.1 Verrucomicrobiota bacterium | reverse complement strand
CGGAATGGCGGCCGCGGTAGCTGCGACATCCGCAGGGCTGGCGGCATGCGGCCGGCCACCGGGCTGGACCTGCAGCCGCGACCGCACGTGAAGCACCTGGTCCACGGCAATGACGATTGCAAGGTGCAGCCCAAACGTGTTGAGCGCGTACTCGGAATCTCCATGGATGAAGATGAAAATCAGCACCTTCATGAGCCAATACGCCGCGTTGGCGCACGCAAGCCTGGACACAACGTCCTCAGCCCCATGTCGCCTCACGTAACGCAGCGAGCGCATGGCCATCACCGTTCCCGCCGCCAAGATGCCCAGCAGGCACACCGTGCCCGGCAGGCCCGTGTTCACCATCAGCCCCACGGGCCCGTTGTAGAAGCGCCCGTACTCGACGTGCTCCGCAATCGTGCCCCATGGATCCTGCGCGGTAAGCAGCGGGATCGGTTCGGAAGTTTGGCCGAACCCTCGCCCCCGCCATAGGTACCCGGGAATGAGCTGGATGCCCACCTCGCGCATCACCACCCGTCCCTCGTACGTCTTCTGGGCATCCGCCAGCGCCACCGGGTCCAGTTGGATGCCCGGCAACACCGAGAGCGCCCGCTGCGCCGCCAAGGGCAGCTCGGACCCGATGGCGTAGGCCACGAGCAAGACCACCGCCAGCAACCAAGACATGAACACCATGCGCAGCGGCTTTAGCACCCGCTGCGCCCAGGCGCACGTCACCAGGAACCCAACTTCCAGCAGCAACACCGCCCGGTGCCCGCCCGGCAACCCCAGCACCACCGCCCCGACAATCGCCGGAGCCAGCCAGATCGCCGAGGAGGTAAACACCTTACGCAAGGGCACCCGCATCACCAGCAACTGCAGCAGCGCCATCGACACCAGCGCAAACGACTGGAACCGCCGGATACCTGTTGCCTCCGACCCGAACTCGAACTGAATCGAGTCCACCGCAAGGTCCATGAAGTAAAACAACCACATCCCCGCGCTGCCGGCAGCCAACGCGAAGTCCGAAACGAGGAACGTCAGGCTCAGCAGCAGGTGCACCGTGAACCAACGAACCAAGTCCGCCTCGGATAGCCGCACCATGAGGAAAACCAATGCAAACGACGCACACCCAACCTGCTGCAGGTACTGTCGGCCGCCCATCCGGTCGCCCCCAAAAACCCGCAACCCGAACCCGTGGGTGCGCATCAGGTAAAACAACACCAGCACGTAGCACAGCATGAGCAGCACCACCCACCTGTAACGCCGCAGCCGGTCAGCAAGGCCCGGGGCATACTTGCGTGTCGCCAGCAGGGTGGCGACGCCCGACCATCCCAGCATCCCGGCCACCTCCCATACAAAGGGGCGGCCCGGGAACAGGGGCATGATTAGCGCGGACCCGCCGGCCGCCATTCCCATCAAGGCGCTGAAGCGGGCATGATGCGGCAACGTCACCAGCCATCCCACCCCGGCCACTGCAAGCACCAACAACATCGTCTCCGACGCCATGAAGAAGCCAAAGACCATGGCCCCCAACAGCAACGTCGCCCATACCAGGCCCTTCTGGACCTGCATCTGGGACTCAATCGGGCTCATGATGGCACCCCCCCCGTCGTTCCCACCCCATCCACCCAACGCACCATCCGCGCCAAGACCCGACCAGGTCCCAGCACCTCCATCAGGTGGTACAAGCTCGGCCCCACCAAGCTTCCCGTGCACGCCGCGCGCGCCGGTTGCGTCAGCGCGCCCGCCTTCACTCCCAGTTCACCCGCCACGCGCTTCAACTCGGCCTCCAAACCTGCCGCCGTGAACAACTCCTCACCCAGCCCGACATAGGCCGCTCGCAACATCCCCAACTGACGTCGCTGGACCTCCCCCAACGCCTTCGCCTCCACCTCCGCCGGCACCTGCACCTCGTTGTCGGCCATGAAGTAGAAGCCCACAAACGCGGCAAGGTCCTTGAACAACAACCCCTTCTCCCGCGCCGTCAGCAGGGCCGACCTCACATACCCCTCGTCGTATCCTTCCAGCGCCACCCCTGCCCGCTCCAGGTATCGCCGGCCCAACGCCACAAATCGGCCCGGCTCCATCGTCCGCGTGTGCTCAAAGTGCAGCGCCGCCAGCTTCTTCTCGTCAAAACGAGCCGGGCTCCGGTTCACCCGGTCCAAGTCAAACCGCCCCACCAACTCCGCAACCGTCAACAACTCCTTCCCGTCCGACGGCGACCATCCCAGCAACGATAGGTAGTTCACCACCGCCTCCGGCGCGTACCCGTCGTCGATGGAGTTCGTCACCACCGCGCCCTTGTCCCGCTTGCTCATCTTCGAGCCGTCCGGGTTCAGGATCAGCGGGATGTGCCCATAACGCGGCGGCTCCACGCCAAACGCACGAAACAAAGCGATGTGCTTCGCCGTGTTCGACAAATGGTCCTCGCCCCGGATCACGTGCGTGATCCCCATCTCCAGGTCGTCCACCACGTTCACCAGTTGGAACACCGGTTGGCCGTCGCTCCGAACCAAGACCCAGTCTGGGTCCGCTTGCTCCCGATCCGTCAACTCCCGGCGAACGTCGCCCACGATCATGTCCGGGATCACGACCGCCTCGCGGCTCATCCGGAAGTACACCGCCCCGTCCCGGTCGTACGCCAGCCCGCGATCCCTGAGTTCCGCGATTCGACGCCGATACAGGTCGCCCCGCCGACTCTGAAAATAGGGCCCGCGGTCGCCCCGGCTGGGGCCGTCCGGATCCGGCGTGGCCGGTCCCTCATCCCAATCCAACCCGAGCCACCGGAGGCCCTGCAGGATCACGTCGATGGCCGCCTGGGAGTTCCGTGCCGTGTCGGTGTCTTCAACCCGCAGGACGAACGTTCCACCATGATGGCGCGCGAACAACCAGTTGAACAACGCCGTCCGGGCACCCCCGATGTGGAGGTAGCCGGTGGGCGACGGCGCAAATCGAACGCGAATGGGGAGGGACATCGGGCTCGGGCAGCGTCCGGCTACTCGGCGTTGACCAGCTTGATGGCGGCGATGCCGCCGGGATTCCACGCCGTGAACACAATGTACACCTCGCGATTCGCCCCGCTGCCGGTCACGTACCAGCACGCGTCGTGCATGTGCTGCGCGTACTCATACCCCAGCTCCTCCTTCGGCTTGATCGTGCTCAGGATCGCCCGGCGCTTCTTGTCGATCACGTACAACGGGCCGGGCGTCCCCTTCGGACCGTCCAGGCACGCCGCCAACACGTAATCCCCCCACACGTCCACGTCGCACACCGTGCTGCCCGGCGGAAGCTGGTTGTTCTCAAGGAAGCCCTTCTCCTTGGCCGACCACACGTGCACCTGCGCCTCCGGACGCGCCGACACCATCAAGTGGCCCGTGCCGGGATCCAACGTGATGCCGTGCGGCGTGCCCGACATCTTCTTGCCCCCGTGGAACTCGCCCCGGAACCGCAGCGGATCGACGTCGGCCGGCATGAAGTACGCCTTCCCGTATCCGTCGGTCACCCAAACGGTCCCGCCGGGTGCGAATGCCACGTCCGTCGGAGCGTAGCCCTTGCCATCCGCATACGGCCCGCCGGGCGGAATGCGAACCTTGGCCGCGTTCTTGAACGACGTGTCGCTCACGTACACCTCGCCCTCCGCGTTGTCCGCCGCCGCCACCAACGGCCCCTTGCCCTTCCGGACGAGGATGTCGGCCCCGTGCAGGTTGCCCTTCTTGAACGCAGGGTCGCCGTCCACCACCCACGACTTCGTCAGGCGGTCGCCAAAGCCCACCCAGCCCACGTTCTCAAGGCCCCAGTACACAACGTCCTTCTCCGAATCCACGATCACCGTTCCATGCGCGCCCTTGATCAAGGGCAGCGCCTCCACGGGCACGGGCATGCCGCCCACCACCGGCGTGAACGTCCAATAACCCTGCCCCGAAACCTGAAGCTCGCTGCGCTTCACCTTCGGGCCGGACACCTTCACCGGTCCCTTCTGGTCCACCACAAACGGCATCACTTGGGCCGCCAAGGGCGTGGCGCTCGCCTTCGCGGCCTCATGGGCGTTCCCCTGCGTTCCACCCGCCAAAACCAACGCCGCAACGGCACACCCAACGCCTCCCCAACTCGCTCGCTCGTTCATGCTTCCACCCTTCCAAAAACCATTGCCCCGAACCAACCCTAAATCTCAAGCCTCCATTCCGGGCATCCGCCACCCGTGCACGGCGCCCCATCGCTCGCATCCGGTTGGCTCGCCTACCACAAGGACGTCCGAGGGCACCTGCACCGCCCGGAACGAAAGGCGCAGGCACAGGGGGTTGGCCCCAGCGGAAACGACACGACCCACGGCGTCGTACCGGAAGGACCGGATCGATTCCGTGGGTCGTGCCTGCATGACCCGGGACGGTGTGGCGACCGGAGGTCGGCCCCGCGCCAACGCGGCCAACGCGGCCGCAGCACGGCCTAGGCCGTCAACTCCTCGAACCGCTTCTCCACGAACTCCCAGTGGATGCAATCCACCAACGCTGTGACGTAGTCCACGCGACGATTCTGGTACTTGAGATAGTAGGCATGCTCCCACAGATCGACGCCCAGCAAGGGCGTGCGGCCGAACATCAGGGGCGAGTCTTGGTTGGGCGTGGTCTCCAAGCGCAGCGTCTTGTCCGGGTTGACGCTCAGCCAAATCCAACCCGAACCAAACACCCCCAGGGCCGCCTTGACGAACGCCTCGGATGCCTCGCTCGCCGTGGAGGCCTTCAGCGCCTCCAGGATCGCCTGCCCCAGGCGCTCCCCGGGTTGGCTCCCGTCGTTCTTCCTCAGGCACTTCCAGAACAACGTGTGGTTCGCATGACCACCCGCGTTGTTGCGCACCGTCGTCCGAATCTTCTCCGGCACCTTGTCCAGGTTCTTCAGCAGGTCCTCCGCCGAGTGCTTGTGCAGGTCCGGGTAGTCCGCCAGCGCCTTGTTCAGGTTCGCCACGTAGGCGGCGTGGTGTTTGCCGTGGTGGATTTGCATCGTCTGCGCGTCGATGTGCGGCTCCAACGCATCAAACCCATATCCCAATTCCGGGAGTTTGTGCGGGCCGGACGGCGCGGATTGGCCCAGCAACCGCCCTCCTGCGAGCGCGGCGGTGGCAACCAAGGTGGAACGAAGAGCCTGTCGGCGGGTAACCAGGATGTTCATGAAATGACGGGATTCGCGACTGATGAATGACCGCCCGACCGTGTCCGCGTTCCCCTTTGCCCGCAAGCGGCGGCTTGCCCTCATCTTGAAACTTGCATCCGCCCCTCCCCGTCGGAGCAACGTTGTCCATGCGTTCCCCAGCCCTCTCCCGCCGCGACCTGCTGCGCGGGTCCGTCGCCATGGCCGCCTACGGCCTCGCCAGCCGCCCCCTCGATGTCCTCGGCCTCGAACCCTCCCCCGGCGAGACCTTCATCCCGTGGCTCGACGTCCAGCCCAAGGGACGCGCCATGCTGCATTGGCAGGACCTCGCCACATGGGAGACGCCCGCCGAGAGCCTCTACGAGGTCTCGCACTACGGGAAACCCAAGGTGGATCCCGCCACGTGGCGCCTGGAACTCGGCGGCATGGTCCGCAAGCCCCTCTCCCTCACCCTCGCCGACCTCCAACGACGCCCGTCCCACACCTTCCACGCCACACTCGAATGCGGCGGCAACGGTGCCGGCATCGGCTTCATGGGAGCCATCGGCAACATGCGCTGGACCGGAACCCCCCTCGCCCCGCTCCTCCGCGAGGCCGGCCCCCTCAAGCGCGCCCGCGAGGTCGTCTTCGTCGGCGCCGACGAGAAAACCGAGAAGGTCCGCGACCAGGAGGTCATGCAGCGATTCGCTCGATCCCTTTCGCTCGACCACGCCCATCAACCCGAGGTCCACCTCGCGTGGGCCGTCAACGGCAAGCCTCTCGACGCCACCCATGGCGCACCCGTCCGCCTCGTCGTCCCCGGCTGGTACGGCATCGCCTGGGTCAAGTGGCTGGCTCGCATCGACGTCATCGACCGCCGGTTCATGGGCAAGTGGATGGCGCGCGAGTATGTCACCCTCCGCGGCAACACCCTCGCGGACGGATCCACCGACTGGCGCGAAACCTCCGTGTGCGCCATCAACGTCAAGTCCATCGCCGCGCGCGCCGTGCGCCGGCCCGACGGCCTCCTGCGCATCTCCGGAGCCGCATGGTCGGACGGCACCCCCCTGCGCCGCGTCGAGGTCCGCATCGACGACGGCCCGTGGACCTCCGTGAGGCTAGCGCGCAAGCCGTTGGCCGCCCGGCACACGTGGACCTTGTGGCACTGGGACGCCCCCATGCCCGCCCCCGGCGAGCACACCGTCGTGTCGCGCGCCATCGACGAGGACGGGCGCGAGCAACCTCCCGCCGACTCACCGCTGATCAAGAACAAGAAAACCTACTGGGAAGCCAACCAACAGTGGCCTCGGCGGATTCGCATCGGGTCCTGAGTCCGTCCAGAACAGGCCGCCTGCCGCCTCGCGCCACCCCGTTCGCAGCTACAGCTCGATGTCCTCGGGACGGACCTCCAGGCACTCGTCCTGGTCCTCCCAGAGGATGGCCGGCACCGAGTCGAGCAACGAGGGCACGATGTCCTCCGCGAGTTGTGCCAACAGCTCCTCCGCCTGCATCGCAGCCTCCTCCAACCGACGCTCGTAGTCCGGTTGCCGCGTGCGCTTCTCGTCCCAATGCGCCACCTCGTGGATGGGGGCGTACTTCTGCGACCACGCCACCAAGGGAGCCATCACCTCCTTGGGAAGCCGCGCCAACGGCACCGCCGTCTCGTTGCAATGGATGCAACATAGCCCGTGGTCCGCCACGTCACGGGTCAGGTACGGCATCAAGGGAGCCCCGCAGCAGTCGGCAACCGGGTAGCCCAAGGGCACGTTCACCAACCGTTGCTGCCACAACGACCGCTCGTGCGCGACCTGCGCCGCAAGCCGCAAGGACGCCACCAGCGGATGCGACATGCGCCACGCCTTGCCATGCAACTGGCCTAGCGTCTGCGAACACCAGCGCGCCAACGTGAGGTCGTCAAAGGCCCGGAAGGCCTGCCCGTACTCACGCCAGATGCGATCCGCCGGCGACTCGGAATGCTCGTGGGGTTCCGCCACGACCCCAAGGCTACCCGCCCACCCATCCCCGGCCCAGCACGGAGATGCCGGGACTTGCCGTCGCCGGGCATCCCGAAGGCGATGACACGGCATCGGGAAGCGGGCCGGTCCCGCAGGTCGGGAGCATGAAGGTGCGGCCGGGGACGGCCGCGCTCCCAGCGTTGGGTGATCCAAGACGTCTTCGCGAACACGGCCAACCATGGGACGCATCGTCACCACCGGGCCGTGCATCCATCCATGGACCTTCCCACGGCCGCTCAACCTAGAAACGGCAGTTGGGCAGTCTTTAGGCCGCGTGCCCTCACGCGGCGGCGGCGATGCCTCGTGCCCGGTGCGCCGGGTCAGGGGACCCGGCCTACAGCCGAA
>JBJSZF010000533.1:0-5151 GCA_046090125.1 Verrucomicrobiota bacterium | reverse complement strand
CCCTCGACTTTGTCGTCCGCAACACGGCGGACGCGGGCACGGACCGGAGCCTGACGGGCCTGCGGGTGGAGTTCACGGAGACCGCGTGCGTCGCGCTGCCCGTGTCCTTGGCGTCGATGCCCGTGGGCGGGATGGAGGCCTTCGGGAACCGCAAGGTGTTCGCCGTGTCGGCGAGCAGTGGCCTGCCCGTTTCCTACCAATGGTACAAGGACGACGCGCCCATCGCGGGCGCCGACGAGGCCACGCTCGTGTTCAACCGCGTCGAGGACCTCGACGCCGGCTCTTACAAGGTGCGGGTGGAGAACATCAACGGCGTGACGTGGTCCGCGCCCGTGGGCTTCCTGGTGGACGTTCCGCTGACGATCACGACCCAGCCGTTGTCGGTGTCCGCCGCTGCGGGTGCGTCCGCCACCCTCTCCATTCGCTTCCGGGGCAACCCCCCCTTGACGGTCCAATGGTTCCGCAACGACCAGCCGCTCTCGGGTGCCACCTCCACGAACCTGGCGATCCCGGCGCTGACCGTCGCCGATGCAGGTCGGTACCGGGCGGTGGTTCGGGATCGCGACGGCGCGTTGGAAAGCGCGGATGCGGTTGTGGAGGTGGTGGAGCCGCCGATGATCGTGCAGCAACCCCAGGACGTTGCCGGGGTCGAGCGCGTGGGCGTTCTCCGCATGGAAACCATCATCGACGGATCGCGGCCCATGGCTTTCCGTTGGTTCAAGGACGGCATCCCGTTGGCAGTGGAGAACACCAACGTCCTGAACCTCGGGCTCCTTCGGGAGGCGCAGGCCGGCGGGTACACCCTTGTGGCCATGAACCTCGCGGGCTCCGTGACCAGCCGCGTGGCGAGCGTCACGGTGCACCAGCCGCCATCCGTGGTGTCCGGCTCGGGCGACGTGAAGGCCTACGAGGGGGCGGATGCGCGGTTTGAGGTGAACGCCTCGGGCTCGGGCTTGTTGCGGTACGAGTGGTTCTTGGGCGGTAGCCGGGTGGCTGGCGCCGACGGGTCCACGCTCAACTTGACGAACCTGTCGCGCCTCACCGGGGCCGAGGTCGCCGTGGTGGTGCGCAGCGACCATGGGAGGGTCACGAACCGGTTCCGGCTGGACGTGTTCCCGCCGCCGGTGCCGGTGGTCTCCACGGGCCATGACCTCGTGCAGGAGCTGCCGTTGCGTCCCGGTTGGAACGCGGTGTTCCTGGACGTGCAACCGGAGGACAACCGGGTGGGGAACGTCTTCACCAACGTGCCCTACACGAGCATCTGGCGATGGTCCGACCCCGGCACCGGGCCGCAGTTCATCGCGGACCAAAGCGAGGCGCAGCTGGACACGACGAAGTGGCAGGTGCACCTGCCGCCGTCGAACCCGGCGGGCTTCCAAAACAACCTCGTGCGCGTGTACCGGCACGAGGCCTACCTGGTGCACCTTGGCGGGGCGCAGGGCGTCACCGTCAGCGTGCGTGGCAAGCCCGGGTACCCACGGCCCCGATGGGCGTCCGACGGCCATTCGTTGACGGGCTTCCCGGTGGACGTGCCGATGGCGGACCCGGAGGACCCGTCCCGGATGTTGCCCGGTGTGACGGTGGGTGAGTTCCTCGCCACGTCGGCCGCGCACTTTGACGCTGCGACGGGGATGCCGCGGGGGATGTACCAGTTGGAGGCGAGCGGCGCATGGACGCCGATGTCCGCGACGAACGAGCTTCGCAGGGGGGTTGCCTATTGGGTGTATACGCGTGGTGCCAGCTCGTTCCTCGCTCCGGTGGAGGCCTCGTTCCAGGGGCTCACCGAGCTGCGGTACCCGGTGGGCAGCGACACCAAGGAGCTGGAGCTGCGGTTCACGGGGTCGTCCAACACCCCGGCGTCGCGCTCGAGCGCCGTGCTGGGGCACGTCGTGGGTGCCCAATCGCTGCCTCTGCGGCTCAATGAGTTCAGCCCGCAGGACGGCACCACGTGGCGCGACCTCCCGAACGGCTTTCCCGTGTCGCCCCAAGGCGGCCTTGCGCGTCGCACCGTCCGGCTTGCCGTGGCGCGGGAGCGCATCCCCGGATTGGCGTACCAGGGGATCATGACGCTGAGGGGCGGAGGGGCGCTGCATTACGTGCCGGTCGCCGTGGACCGTGACGAGGCGGACGTGGGGGCGGTCCAGGACCAACCCTTCAACCCCGTGGGCCTCTGGCTGGGCACGGTCAGCATCACCCACGTCAGCGAGGTCAACGGCCTCACGACCAACTACGTCGTCACCGTCGTCACCAACGTCGTCAATGGTGTCACCCGCCTCGTGGAGCAACCCTCCACCGAGGTCCGCAACGTCGTCGTCGGCAGCCGTCCCACGCCGGTCCGGGACCCGTTCGACCTGCGCATCCTGCTGCACGTGGACACGCAGGGTGTCTGCCGCCTGCTCGAGCAGGTCACCCTGCTTTCCACCCCGCCGGCGCTGGGCTCGGACGATCCCGGGGGCGTCCCCGTGCTCCTGACCGGGGCGGCGGGCTTCTCCCGGTACCGGGGCGTGGCCTTGCGCGGGCGCGACCTGGTGGGTCGCCGGTACTCCACGCCGTTCTTCCCGATGTGGAACACGAATGGCATCCCGTTTGATGCGGCCCTGTCGCTGGGCGGGACGCTGCAGGCGTCGTGGTCGTTGCCCGCCGACGCCGCCGTCAACCCGTTCAAGCACCGGTACCATCCCGACCACGACAACCTGGACGCGAGCTTCCGGGTGCATCGCAACGAGGGCTATGCCCTGCGTCGGACGGTGAAGCTCACGGTCCCGGAACGACAGGCCTCGAATGCCAGGGCGGGCGTCGGCCAGGACGACATCGAGGGCCTGTACGAGGAGGTGGTCCAGGGCGTGCACCGCACGCCGATGACCGTCCGCGGCTCCTTCCAGATCAAACGCATCCTTGCCGTCGGCACGCTGGATCCCGCCAACCCATGAACGCCTGCCACGACGTTTTCCAAGCCAAACCCCTCCATCAGACGACCATGAAATCGCGCCGGTTCAGCGACGTTGGGACCCTTGTTGCCCGTTGGGTGCCGCCGGGTGCTGCCGTCCGAGTGCTGGGATGGCTGGTTGCCTGGGGCCTGGCCGCCTTCCCGTCGCGGGCTGCCGAATGGTTTTGGACGGGGGACGGGGTGTCCGGATACAACAGCTACCGCGGCATTTTTGGACGATTCGGGTCGGCGTCGAGCAGCAGCTATTCCCTGTCGGACACCCCCGACAGCCACGTGCACGCCCGCTACTGGTTCAACCGCCTGGTGGAGCAGGGGCATGAGAACCAGAACGGGGCCTTGGTGTTCTCGCGCCCTCCCTCCCTACCGGAGCAGCCGTTGATGAGCCTGAGCTGCTCGTTCGACTTCCTCGCCATCTGGGGTGACGGGGCGGACGGACTCAGCTTCAACTATGGCCTGCTGCCCAACGCCGTCCCCAGCACGGCGGAGCCCTTGGAGAAGGGCTATGGCGGCGGCTTGGTGGTCTCGGTCAAGTACCACAGGAACCAGAGCAACCTGGGGCGGGTCAGCGTCTATTGGCGCGGGCAGGAGCTTGCCAAGGACATCGACTTCGACAGTTGGGACTCGGGCTACGAGGACAAGGCCGTGCGGTGCGAGGTCGTGGTCTTGCCCAAGTCCGGCGGGCAAAACTCGATCTCGGTCCGCATGCACTACGTGAACGGCCTCAACGGGTCGTTGTATGGCTCGAAGACCATCGTGGACAACAAGTCCATCGACTTTAACCCCGAGGCGAATTGGCGGTTTGGCTTTGGAGGGCGCACGGGTTCCGACCATTCCTCCGTCTTCGTGGGCCGCATCCGCCTCTACGGCGGCATGGTTGCCAGCCTGGGCAGGATCCCCAACACCACCAGCGGCGAGGGCGAAAAGGTCACCGTGGACCTGCCCATCACGGACCCCGACAACAACGCCAGCGTCGCCGCCGCCTCCGACGACTCGTCCCTCATCGGGCCCATCACCGTGTCGGGCCAGCGGGTCATCTTTACGCCCCGCCCCGGGAAGTCCGGCACGGCCACGATCACCGTCACGCTGACGTCCGGTGGATCCACGACGACCCAGACCTTCCAGCACACGGTGTCGGACAAGGACTATCCGCCCAGCCTCGCGGACATCGCGAATGTCAGCCTGAGGATGAACAAGGCGGAGGACACGGTGGTGGGGCTTTCCGGGATCGACGCCGGGTCCGGCGACACCCAGGCCATCACCGTGACGGCCGCGTCGGACAACCGCGGCCTGGTTCCGGACCCCGTCGTTGAATACACCTCCCCCAACTCCTTTGGCTCCCTCCGCCTGCGGGCCGTGAAGGGCCAGTCCGGGGCCGCGCGGGTGACCGTGACGGTTCGGGACCAAGGCGGGCTCAGCACGCAACGATCCTTCACCGTTCGGGTGGCCGCCCCCGACTTCCGGCTCCCGTTCCCCCTCACCGTAGCCGAGGACTCCGGGGATCGTTCGCTGCTGGTCACGGCCATCGAGGACGGCGACCCCGAGCGGGTGCAGACGCTGACGCTCACGGCGACGTCGTCGTTGCCGGAGCTCGTGCCCCATCCCGAGGTGACCTTCAACGGCACCGGCAGCACAGCCACGCTGCTGCTGCGTCCGAAGCCGAATGCCAACTCGGAGGTCTTCGGCAACCAACCTGCCGTGATCACGGTCGTGCTGCGCAACGAGGACGGCGCCACCATGGAGGGCTCCTTCACCGTTCAGGTCAGCGCCGTCGCGGACACGCCGCTGGCCGGCATGTCCCGGGGCGTGGACTTCAAGGGGACCGGCATGGCCCTTGCCGGCGACCCCGCCTTGGCCGGGAAATCGTTCACGCTCGAGCTCTGGGCCAAGCGCCATGTCGCCAATGCGCTTTCCCCCTTCTTCGCCCAAGGCACCAACGGCCTGTTCCTCGGCCTGGCCGCCGACAACCGGGTGAAGTTTGGCTTTGCAGGTCCGCAAGGGGACGGCTTGGTGTCTTCGGCCCCCTACACTGACACGGACTGGCATCACTGGGCCGCGACCTACGACGTGGCGAGCGGCCGACGCCGGATTTATCGCGACGGCGTCGAGCTGGCCACGGACGTCGTGGCGGCTCCCTACGCCGGCACGGGCTCCCTTGCCATTGGGGGCATGTCGGGCGGCATCTACCTTCCGGGCGCCGCGCAGGA
>JBJSZF010000532.1:0-11744 GCA_046090125.1 Verrucomicrobiota bacterium | reverse complement strand
GGCGGGTTCCGGGCCGCGTGGATGCTGGCCTTAGCCGGAACGATTCAGTTGGATCGGTCGTGCTTGCTCGATCTGCTTCCGCAACTCCTTCGTCGTTCGCTCGTTACGGGCCTCGCAACGGCCCGCGCCTCGCTCACTCCTCGGCTTGCAGAAGCATCTGCTTCGCAATCACTTCCCTCCCAACTGAATCGGTCCGGCTTAGTCGTTGGTTTGCCCGCGAGGGCGTGGGCGGGGGAACGGGAAGCGGCGGGGCGTCATCGCGTGACGTCGGAGACGGGCTTGAAGGCGACGTGGCCCACGTGGACGCGCCTGCGGTTGGACGTTGCGCCCGGGGCGATGGAACGGCTTCGGTCCGAGCCACGCGCGTGGGTTCCCGTGACGGCGCGGTTCGGCGACGGCCCGGGCATGGCGGGGCGGGTGCGCATCAAGGGGACGCGCGGGAGCGTGCAAGCATTGGAACAGAACCCTTCGTTCACGGTGGCCTTGGAACGGCCGTCGGAGGCGCTGGGCGGTGCCACGCGATTTCACCTGGAGAACGGCGCGGAGGATCCGTGGTGCGTTCGGGGCGCGTGGGCGGCGCACGTGTTCCAGGAGGCGGGCGTGCCGTGCCCCCGGCAGGGTTGGGCGGGCGTGCGGTTGAACGACCGTGACCTGGGATGTCGCGGGCTGAAGGAGGGTCTCGACGGGGCCTTCGTGGCGCGGGCATGGCCGGGCGAGGACGTGGTGTTGATGGAGCCGCGCGACGGCGCGGACGTGGGGGATGCGTTGGAGGTGAAGGAGGCGGCACTGCGCGATGGCGCGAAGGAAGGGGAGGCGCGCACGCGGGCCATGGGCGCGTGGCGTTCGTTGGCCGACGCGGTGCAGCGGGGCGGATGGGACGCGGCCCGGCCGTGGATGGACGAGGGGGCGTTCGTCCGGTTTGCGGCGCACGAGGTGTTGATGGGGCATCGCGATGGCTATGCGTTGGCGCGGAACAACTATCGGGTGGCGCTGGTACGAGGGCGGCTGGAGTGGGTGCCGTGGGGGCTGGACACGTTGATGGAGACGCCGTCGTTGACGATGTGGCCAAGCATGGCGGGGACGCTGGCGCGGGCGTTGATGGCGACGGAGGAAGGACGGGCGTCATGGATGGCGGCGTTGGGGAGTTGGAACGGGGCGGCGTTGGGCGCGGACGGATTCGAGGCGTGGGCGCGGGAATGCGAGGCGGCCTTGCGGCCGGGTTTGGGGGCTGGGGATTTCGGCGCATGGCGCTCGGCATTGGGGGAGCTGCGGCGGGCATTGGAGGCGCGTGCGGCGTTTGTGGCGAAGGAGCTGGCCCGGGGCGTTCCCACCCATGCGTTGGCGTCGGTGGGAACGGCGATGCGGCCGGTGGAGTGGCGGGCGCAAGGGGTGCCCGCCGACGGCGCGGCCCGCGAGGGGAAGGTGGAGGGGCGCGGGGTGCTCGAGCTGGTGGCCGGGGAAAGGAACTCGTCGGCGTGGGCGTGTCCGGTGCAGTTGGGACCGGGACGGTACCGGTTCGGCGGGCGGGCGCGGGTGGAGGGGTTTCGGGGTTTGCCAGGGGCGCGGAGGGACGGGGCGGTGGTGCGGGTGGGGAACACGTCGTTTCGCTCGCGAAGCTTGCAAGCGGGGGCTGGGTGGACGGAGCTTCGTGTCGATTTCCGCGTCGAGGAGCCGGGCACGGTCGTGGCGTTGATGTGCGAGTACAGGGCCAGCGCCGGGCGTGCCGTGTTCGACCGGGCATCGCTCCTGCTAGAAAGACTGGAATGAGAGCCAACCGAAGGCGACGGGCCGGGACGGTCCCGTGGGCTTGGGCGTTCACCTTGATCGAGCTGCTGGTGGTGATTGCGATCATCGCGATCCTCGCAGGGCTGCTATTGCCGGCGCTGGCGTCGGCGAAGGCGAAGGCCAAGGTCACGGTCTGCATCAACAACCAACGCCAGGTGGGGCTGGCGCTGCGCGTGTGGGCCAACGACCGCAACGACAAGCTCCCGTGGCAGCTCCCCTCGACCAACGGCGGCACGGATGGGTCGGCCGACTGGACGGACCACTTCCGGGTGGCGTCGAACGAGGTGGCGTCGCCCAGGGTGCTGGTGTGCCTCGCCGACAAGGAACGCAAGCCGGGCACGAACTGGGCGGACATGGATGCGATGCTGAACGTGAGCTACCTGGTGGGCACGTCCGTGGATTGGCAGAAGCCCGCGTCGATCCTGCTGGGCGACTTCAACGTGACGGGCGGGGGCGGCGGCTGGGACCCGTCCTGGAGCCAGTTCCTGGGCAACTCGATCGACGCGGCGTGGGACAACCAGGTGCACAACAAGGCGGGGGTGATGAGCCTTGCGGATGGCAGCAGCAAGACCTTCAAGACGCCAGCGTTGCGCGCGCAGATCCTCGAGGTCATCGCGTCGGGCATGAGCAACGTCGTGTTGTCCAAGCCCCGCGGCGTGTTCTAGCAGGCGAACCTGCGGATTGCCTCGCTTCCATCACCCGCCCCATGCCCGCGCGACGCACCACGTTGATCCTTGTCGCCCCGCTGGCCGTCGTGGCCCTGGCGGCGCTGGCGTGGACGTTTGTCCCGTGGCTGCCCGCCGAGGACACGGCCATCGCGCGGCGCGTCGGGCGCGAGATGGCGAAGGAGACGTTGCGCGTGCGGAAGGGGCCGGGGCGGCTCGTGGTTTTGGCGCGCGACACGAGCGAGTTCCCGCAGCCGTCGGTGGAGGCGGCGCTGGGGGCGTTCCTGGGGGACCTTGCGGACGCGCGGATGAAGCCCGACGTGCTGCGACGCCTGCCGGTGGATCCGCTGCGGCAGGTGCAGGTGCCGCCCGGGGACTTTGTCGAGCTGCTGCGGCGCGGGAAGGACGGGGACGTGATCGTGTCGTTCATGGGCCCGCCGTTGCTGGGGCCGGAGGCGATGGCGGCGGTGGGCGCGCCGCGCGCGAAGGTGGTGGCGTTCTGCCCGGGCTATGTGCCGCGCTACGTGGACCTCCGGATGTTGGCCCGGCAGGGGTTGGTGCATGGGGGCGTCGTGGCGCGCGTGGATGCGGCGGGGGAAACGTTCGAGGGCCAATACCAGCCGTGGCAGGCGGCCGTCACGGAGGGCAAGCCATGACGCGGGCGTTCACGCGGATGGACCTGTTGGCGGCGCTGTGCGTGCTGACGGTGCTGGCCGGGCTGGTGGCGGTGCCGGTGGAGCGGTCGCGTCGGCGGTCGCGGCTGGAGACGTGCCGATCGAACCTGGGGAAGGTGTCGGCCGCGACGCTGGCGTTTGCGAAGGACCAGCAGGGGCGGTTGCCGTCGCCCGAGGAGGGGCGCGGCGAGCTGCAATGGTGGTACAAGGAACAGGTGAAGGGCCATGCCGGGCTGCGGGGGCCCTCCGGGAGCAATGACGTGGTGTTCGCGTGCCCGGACGACCGGGGCTATACGGACCCGAGGCCGTTCCACCAGACGGCGCGGTTCGACTTCGGATCGTACTGCTTCAACGGGGTCACGTTGCCGGGCGTCCCGAGCATCGCGGGCTGGCCCGTGGGCGACGTGGCCGAGCCGTCGAAGACGCTGCTGGTCATGGAATGGACCGCGCATGGGCCGTTGTCGTGGCATCGGAGCCGGACGGGCCGTCGGAACGCGCCGTTCTACCGGGACGCCGAGAGCGTGGTGGGGTTCGTGGACGGGCACGTGGCGCTGGTCCCGATCTACTACGACGGCTTCAACGCGGCCTACACGCGCGACCCGATTGCTGGTTATCCCTACCGCTACAGCGGACGCTGACATGAAGACCCTGATGGCTCCCCAGAATTGGAACGTGGCGCGGATCATGGCGTGGGCGTGCGCCGCTGTGGTGACGTGTGGCCTGGTGCCCGCGGCGCTGGGCGCGCCGTCGTTGACGGCATGGCAACCCTTGTTCAAGGGCATCGACCTGGCGCGCGGCACCAACACGGTGTCGTCGGGCGACTTCAACAACCGCATGGTGATGCAGGCGCTGCGCGTGGACCTGACGGACCCGGACGTGCGGCTGGTGCCGAGCCCGCGGATCACGAGCTACGTGTCCGGGCTTCGCGAGACGGCCGGGATGACGGTGAGCCGGTTCGTGGAGACGCGCGGGGTGCAGGTGGCGGTCAATGCCAACTTCTTTGATCCCACCGCCTATTACCTGCCGGAGGGGACGCCGATGATCGTTTCCGGGATGCATGTGTCGGGAGGGCAGCTGGTCTCGACCGGCAACATGGACCACAACGCGTCGTTGCTGTTTGACGCGGCGAACCGGCCCACGGTGGTCCACACGAACTGGCCCGTGGTTTCCACGGCGGGCGTGGAGTCCGCCGTTTCCGGGGATTATCCCGTGGTGGTGAAGGGGGTGAACATCGGGCGCCAGTACCTGAACATGTCCGGCGTGATCCACGACACGAACCCGCGCACAGCGATGGGGGTGTCGGCGGACAAGCGGTACCTGTACCTGATGGTGATTGACGGGCGGCAGTCGCAGAGCGCGGGGGCGCTGGACTACGAGACGGGCGCCTGGATGCTGCTGGTGGGCGCGCACGACGCGATCAACATGGATGGAGGCGGATCGTCCACGATGTCGATGCAATCGCCGACGGGGTCCGCCGTGAGGATCAACGCGCCCAGCTCCGTTGCCGACTCCGGGAAGGAACGCACGGTGGGGTCGCACTTCGGGGTGGTGGCCAAGCCGTTGCCCGGGTTCATCAACGACATCGCGGCCGTGCCCGACGACACGAGCGCGTCGGTGACGTGGTCCACGACGGCCCCGGCGTCGTCGCGCGTGGAGTTTGGGCCGACGGAAGCGCTGGGATTTGCGACGCCGTTGCAGGCGACGGCCACGACGCGGCACGGCGTGGTGGTGCGGGGGCTGGAGCCGGGGACGAGCATCTTTTACCGGGTGGTTTCGGTGGGGGCGGCCGACGGTCAGCAGCGGGTTTCGACGACGCGGGTGTTGGTCACGACGAACTACGCGGCGCCGGTGGTACTCCAGCCGCTGGACGGCCCGTGGCGTCATACGGCGGCGAACGTTTCGGGCCAGGCATGGGCCAGCGAGGCGTACACGGAGGCGGGGTGGGATGGGCCGAGCAACGGCTTGCTGTGGGTGAAGACCACGTCTGGAAACCCGCCCGTGGCCGTCGAGCCGCTGGGCACCCGCATCACGGCGTTCAACCCGGCGACGGGCTTTCCGTACCTGACCTACTACTTCCGGACGCGCTTCCAGGTCCCGGCCGTCGCGCCGGGTTCCAAGCTGCGCTTGTTGACGCGCATCGACGACGGCGCGGTGTTGTACCTGAACGGGACGGAGGCGTTGCGCATCCGGATGGAGGCGGCTCCGGCCCCCATCCTCAACAACACGCTGGCGTTGGCCTATCCGTGCGGGGGCGACGCGACGTGCGACGAGGAGTTCGAGATCGACGCCACGCTCCTGAAGCCCGGCGAGAACGTCGTGGCGGTGGAGGTTCACAACTACAACGCGCGTTCGGGGGACATCACGTTTGGGATGCGCATGTCGCTGGTGCAGCCGGTGAACGTGCAGCCCGAGCTGCGCATGGTGCCGGGCGACGGCATTGTGCAACTCCAGTGGGAACGCGGCGGGTTTGTGTTGCAGGAGGCGGATGCGCCGGATGGCCCGTGGCGCGACGTGCCGGGGCCGGTGGTTGTCGGGCCCGTGGTGCGGCCCGTGGAGGATGGCGCGCGGTATTTCCGGCTGGCGCGTTGAGGGGAGCGAGGGGCGAGGAGCGGGGAGCGGTCAGGGGGCTTCGCGGAGGACGGCGTCGAACTCGTCCATGTCGAGGCCGCCGTCGTTGTTGGGGTCTTTGAAGGGGGCATCGGGGCCGCGCCATTCCTTGAACTCGTCGGCGTCGATGCGGCCGTTGCCGTCGAGGTCGCGACGCTTGAAGAGGCGTGCGAGGGGGGACTCGGCCGGGGGCGCGTTGGTGGCGCGCGGGGAGTTGGATGGCGGGCGAAGGGAACGCACGGCCTCGGCATGGGGCGACGTGGGGAACTCGGCGACGAGGCGGTCGATGAGGGCGTCGCGTCGGTCGGGCTGGTTGAGGCCGATGGTGTCGTGGGCGAAGGCGAGGAGGAAGAGGCCCTCGGCGGAGGGCGGTGCGGGATCCAGCAATTCGACGACGCGCTGGGCGTCGCCCGCGAAGAAGGCGAGGACGGCGCGCTCGTTGAGGGGGAGGTTGGCCAGGCGCGTGCCCAGTTCGTCGGGGCGGATCTCGTCGGGGAGCCAGCGCGGGGCGGGGAGGGCGAGGAGGGGTCGCTTGTCCACGACGAGGATGGGCGCGCCGCCGGGGATGCGGGAGAGGTCGTTGCCGATCCAGAGGAACTGGGCGTCGGCGGTCATGCAGCGGACGGGAAGGGCGACGGTGAAGTGGGCGATCCAACGTCGGCTGGGGCCATGCCAGAGGAGGATGCGGGAGTGGAGCGGCCCGGTGGGGTCCTCGGTGGCGACCCACGTGAGGGCTCCGTCGCGGGCGAGGGCGCGGACGGGGGCCGGGAGGCGCGTGGCCGGGGTGAAGGGATCGAGGCGGGTTCGGAGGTCCGAGGCGAGGCGGGCGAGGCGGGAGCGTTCGCGCATGCGTTCGCGGATGCCCTCGGCTTGGCGGGTCCGGGCGGCGTCGAAGGCGGCCTTGGCGGGTTGGAAGCCGGGTTGCACGACGAAGCCGATGCCGCCGGGGACGGTGGGGCGGACGGGAGCGGTGCGATGCTCCATGGAACCGGTCTCGGCGACGAGGAAGTGGAGGCCAAGGTTGCTGCCGAGCCAGAAGCCGCCGTCGCCGTCCGGGGCGACGCAGCGCCAGCGCGGCGGGTCGAGGGCGGGGAGGCCCTTCCATTGGGACTCGGGGATGGCGCTCCACTCGGGGGCGGAGTGATGACGGACGGCGAGGGTGTTTTCGGTCCAGGTGGCGAGCCAGTCGCCGGAGCCTTGGAGGCCGAGGAAACGCTCGGTGACGCGCGGGTTGGGGGAGGGCAGCCCCGGGAGGCGGGACCACGAGCGGCCATCGGGCTTGAGGCGGAACAAGGCCCCGGCCTCGGAGAGGGCGAACCAACCGCGCTGGGCGGCGGCGAGGCCGGCGATGTTGCCGGAGGTGATGCCCTGCGGTGCGCCGTGGGCATCGACGGTGAAGGTGCGGGTGTTGAGGACGGCGACGCCGGCGTCGAAGCCGAGCCAGAGGCCGTCGGTGGCGAGGGCGAGGGAGCGGACGGGGTGTTGATCGACCTTGCCGCGGACGGGCTCGAGTCGGTTGTTGAGGGGTTGGAAGGACCAGAGCTGCGGGGTGGAGTTGGTGAGGCTCCACGGGCGTGCGGAGATCCAGAGGCGGGTGCCGTCATGGGCGAGGCCTTCGACGACGGCGACGGGCCACGAGACGGGGAAGGTGAGGGGACGAAGGCCGATGGGGGAGGGAGGGGGGAGCAGGTCGATGGGACGGAGGGGGAAGACGTCGGGGACGTCGTTGGTGGAGGCGTTGGCTGGGCGCTTGGATGGGGCGGGGCGTGGCGAGGTGGGCCGCGCGACAGGGACGGCGGCAGGACGTGCTGACGGCGCGGCCGCTGGCCGATCCGGTGCCGTGGACGCAGGCGTGGCCGCGACGGTGGAAGGCAAGGGTGCGCTGGCGTCCTGCCCCGTCGCCGCAAGCGGTGCGACGGCGGCGAGGGCCGCGAGCCAAGCGCCGATGGCGGTCGTTGGGCGACGAGGCCCGCGCATGGGGCTAGCCGGCGACGGTGGCACGGCGTTGGCGGAGGGAACGGAAGAACTCGTATCCCTCGCGGCAACGGCGGACGAGGATGTCCTTGTCCTCGAGCATGGTCTTGATGATGCGGAGGATGGGGCGGGGGCGGAGGTAGTACTGGCGATAGAAGCGCTCGACCTCGTCGAAGATCTGTTCCTTGGAGAGGCCGGGGTATTCGAGCGTGGACTGCTGGAAGCCGTCGCCGTGGACGATGTCGGTCTTGTCCTTCTTGCTGAACCAGCCGTTCTGGCGGGCCATCTCGTAGAGTTCCGTGCCGGGGTAGGGGGCGGCGAGGGAGACCTGGATGGAGAAGACGTCGAGTTCCTGGGCGAAGCGGAGGGTTTGCTCGACGGTCTCCGGCGTCTCGACGGGGAGGCCGAGGATGAAGGTGCCGTGGATGACGACGCCGGCCCTGTGGCAGGACTGGGTGAAGGCGCGCATCTCGTCGGTGGTGACGCCCTTCTTGATGCGGCGGAGGATGTCGTCGTTGCCGGACTCGTAGCCGACGAGGAAGAGGCGCAGGCCGCAGTCCTTGAGGAAGCGGATGGTGTCGTAGTCGAGGTTGGCGCGGCTGTTGCAGCTCCAGGTGAGGCCGAGGGGGGCGAGGTGCCGGGCGATCTCGCGGGCGCGCGGAAGGTTGGCGGTGAAGGTGTCGTCGTCGAAGAAGAACTCCCGCACCTTGGGGAAGAGCTGCTTCATGTGGGCCATCTCGGCGGCGACGTTGCTGGCGGAGCGGACCCGGTACTTGTGGCCGCCGATGGTCTGGGGCCAGAGGCAGAAGGTGCACTGGGCGGGGCAACCGCGTCCGGTGTAAAGGCTGACGTAGGGGTGGAGGAGGTAGCCGATGAAGTACTTCTCGATGTCGAGGTCGCGCTGGTACACGTCGGCCACCCACGGCAGCACGTCCATGTTGGTGATGAGCTCGCGCTCGGGGTTGTGCTGGATGCGGCCGTCCTTGCGGAAGCTGAGGCCGGCCACGGACTCCAGGGGGCGGCCCTCGCAGACCTCCTTGCACGTGAAGTCAAACTCCTTGCGGCCGACCCAGTCGATGGCGGTGGAGGCCTTCAGGGTGTCCGTGGGCAGTACGGCCGCATGGGCACCCACGAAGCCAATGGTGGTGCCGGGGCGGCGTGCCTTGATGGCCTCGGCGACCTTGCAATCGTTGCGGAGGGAGGGCGTGGAGGTGTGGATGATGACGTGGTCGTACTGGTCGGCGATGCGGAGCGTTTCCTCGACGCCCATGTTGATGGGCGGGCAATCGAGGAGGCGAGAGCCCGGGACCAAGGCGGCGGGCTGCGCCAGCCAGGTGGGATACCAAAACGAGGTGATCTCGCGGCGTGCCTGGTAGCGGGAGCCGGCTCCGCCATCGAAGCCGTCGAACGAGGGCGGAGAGAGGAAGAGGGCGCTCATGAGAGGAAGAGCGGACGGGACGGGCCCGCCTCAGGAAGCGGTGTTGGTGGGCTTGGCAGTTGCCTGGATCTTGGCGAGGAGGGCGTCGCGTTGGGACGAGTCGCCGGACCCGCAGGAATCACCCTCGGCGGCCGGATGCTCGTGGGCGTGGGCGAGGTCGTTCCCGCCTTGGGCGTAGGCGCTCCGGGCTCCGGCGAGGCCGTGGTTGACGGCGGCCTTGGCCTCGGCGAGGTGGCCCTTGCCGATGGTGGCCCCGTTGAAGGCACGGCGCTCCAGGTCCGCGCTGGCGGGGTAAGGGGCGGGGCGAGAACCGAAGTTGTACTTGAAGTTGACCCACGTGTCGCGCAGGCCGGTGCTGAGGGCGGCGGAAGGCTCGAACCCGGAGTGCATCATGCAGTTCTCGCAGCGGACGTCGCGGCCGCAGCCCTTCTCGTCCACGCCAAACCGGCTCCAGTCCACCTTGCCGAGCATGTCGGAGTAGGTGGGGTAATGGGTGTCGGTCATCACGTAGCAGGGGGCCTTCCAGCCGCGGATGTTGTAGGTGGGGACGGCCCATGCGGAGCAGGCCAGCTCGCGCTTGCCCGCGAGGAACTCCAGGTAGCCGGGCGTGCCGAAGATGGTGAACATCTCGCCCCAGCGTTGGACGTCCTTGAACTTCTGGCGGGTCAGGTCGCGCGTGAGGAAGAAGTCCGTCGGGTTCTTGCCCAGGCGCTTGACCATGTCCTTCTTGGCGGCGTCGTAGTCGTAGCCCGGGGAGATGGTGTGGCCATCGACGCCGAGGGAGGAGAGGAACTTGAACATTTCCTCGAGCTCGGCCACGTCGGTTTCCTTATAGACCGTGGTGTTGGTGGCGACCTGGTAGCCGAGGATCTTGGCCATGCGGATGGCCAGGACGCACTCCTTGAAGACGCCCTCGCGCTCGACGATGAGGTCGTGCGTGAACTCCAGGCCGTCCACGTGGACGTTCCAGTAGTGCCACTGGCTGGGGCGGATGACGACCTTGGAGCGGGCCTCGGGCTTGGCGTTGCGGATGGCCTCGGCCTCGGCCTCGGTGACGAGCTTCTCGCCCACGAGCTGTTTCAGGACGGGCTCGGTGGCGGGGGAGTAAGAGGCGGCGAGGTAGTCACGCATCTTCTTCCGCATGAAGACGCCATTGGTGCAGATGTACACCATGCGACCCTGGTCATGGAGCCCGGCGACGAGTTCCTCGATGCGGGGGTAGATGAGGGGTTCGCCGCCGCAGATGGAGATCATGGGCGCATCGCACTCGTCAGCGACGGCGAGGCACTTGTCCAAGGGGACGACGTCCTTGATGGACGTGGAGTACTCGCGGATGCGGCCGCAGCCCGTGCACGTAAGGTTGCACGTGTGCAGCGGCTCCAGTTGCAGCACCATGGCGAACTTGGAGCGGCCTTGGAGGCGGTTGGCGACGATGTGACGGGCGATCTTGGCGGTGGGCGCGAGGGGGAAACGCATGGCGGGCGAAGAGCGGGAAGAGGGAAGGGGCGAAGAGCGAAGCGGGAAGGGGGCGGTGAGGCTCAGGGCTGGCCGGATTCGGGTGTGGTGGGCACGGAGGCGTGCTCGGGGAGCGCGGGGGCTCCGGGGGCAGGCTTTGCCGGTGCGGCCTTCATGAGGCCGGGCAGGAAGAAGGTGGCGGGCGAGACGCTTCCGGTGGCGTTGACGCCACCGCAGCCGGTGGAAAGGACGGCGACGGCAAGGCAGGCGGCGGCGGAGGCCAAGCGGAGGGAGCGGGCGCTCTTCATGGGGCGAGCATTAGAGAGGGGGTCGAATGCCGCAACAGGCAAGTTGGAGGCCCCTGCGAGGCGGCGCATGGACATCGGCCCCGCCGTTGCCACACGCTGGGCCCATGGCTCTCCCCGTGTTGACCGATGAACAGGTGCGCGCATGGACCCGGTCCGAGAAGGACCGGTGGTGGCGGGACACGGTGTATCGGGGGGACATGCCGCAGCTCACGGTGCGGTCGGGCCTGACCGGCTTCGTGCTGGGCGGGGTGCTGGCGGCGACGTCGTTGTACATTGGCGCGAAGATGGGGCTGTCGATTGGCGTGGGGCTGACGTCGGTGCTGGTGACGTTTGGGATGTTTCGGTGGCTGGGGCGGACGCGTTGGGGCGGCGGGTTCACGGTGTTGGAGAACAACTGCACGCAATCCATCACGACGTCGGCCGGGTACGTGGTGACGCCGCTGACGTCGAGCCTGGCGGCGTACATGCTGGTGACGGGGCGGATCCCAGAGTGGTGGCAGCTTGCGGCGTGGATGGTGGTGATCTCGGTGCTGGGGGTGTTGGTGGCGTTTCCGTTGAAGCGACGGTTCATCAACGAGGAGCAACTGCCGTTTCCGGAGGGCCGGGCGTGCGGGGTGGTGCTGGATGCGCTGTATCATGGGAGCGCGGCATCGGGGGTCTTGAGGACGCGGTTGCTGGTGCGGACGACGCTCCTGGCGGCGGGGTTCCAGGCGTTGGCCAGCGACGGGTGGATGCGGCTGGTGCAGGTGCGGCTGCTGCGCATGGACCGTTGGGCGGCGTTGAAGGAGGCGTGGCACCTCAACGAGCGGATCGACCAGTACTACTACCAGTGGGCGGC
>JBJSZF010000531.1:0-1499 GCA_046090125.1 Verrucomicrobiota bacterium | reverse complement strand
CCACCAACGGCCCTTCCAACCCTATCCTCCTCGGGATCACCAGCCTGCCCGTCGTCGCGCAACCGATGCCCGAGGCCCGCGGCGTCGCCTCGCGCGTCCCGGTCGTCGTGCCCGTGACGCCGCCGGTGGACTTCGGAGGGTGGTTCACCTCGCCGTCGTCCGGCGTCAGCTTCGATGCGAAGAAGGGCGACACGTGGTGGATCGAGGTGTTCGGGGAACGGCTCGGGCAAGTCGTGGACCCGCTGGTCTTGGTGCAGCGGCTCGAATCCGACGCTGGCAAGACGAGCCAGTGGACCGACGTCACCGAGGTGGCCGAACTCGATGCCAACCCCGCGTCCGCCGAGCTCAACGTGGCCTCGCGCGATGCCGCCGGACGCTTCGAGGCGCCCCAGGACGGCCGCTACCGCGTCCTCGTCCGCGACGCCTTCAACCCCCTTCCCACCTCGGCGCGGCGACCGTTCCGCCTGACGCTTCGCAGGCCGTCCCCGGACCTCCGCGCGTGGGCCTGGGCGCAGCCGCCCCCCAAGTCGAACAACGACGACCGCCGCGCCCACGCCACGTCCACCGTCCTCCGACGCGGCGGCACCCTGCCCATCCGGGTTGCGATCTCCCGACTCGAAGGACTCGAAGGCCCCGTGGACATCGTCGCCTCCGGGCTGCCCAAGGGCGTCACGGCTCCCACCGCGCGCATCCCGTCCGGCCAATCCTCCGGCACCCTCCTTCTGACCACGGCCGACGATGCTCCCGTCGCCACGTTCCCGCTCGTCCTCAAGGCTTCCGCAACCGTCGCCAGCAACCGAATTGAACGCGTCGTCGCCACCGGCGGCGTCCCCTGGGCCGTCGCCGACTTCAACCAAGAGCCCATCCCGTCGCGGCTGCACCAATCCTTGCGCGTCGGCATGGCCCCGGAGGCCGAGCCCGTCTCCGTGGCGGCCCCGGGCCCCGACGTCATCGAGGCCAAGGCGGGAGGAAAGCTCTCGATCCCCTTGCGCGTCCAGCGGCGGTACGAATACACGGCCGCCTTCAACCTCAAGCCCTCCGGCCATCCCGCCCTTGAGAAAGCCAAGGAGGTCACCATCCCCGAGAAGGCCACCAACGCCGTCGCCGAGATCGCCCTCTCCGACGCCGCGCTGCCCGAGGGCGAACACCTCCTCTGGCTCCAGGGACAGGCGGCCGGAAAATATCGCAACCAACCCGAGGCCGTCGCCGCCGCCCAAGCCGCCCTCAAGGCCGCCAAGGACGCCGTCGCTTCTGCCAGCGCCACCGACAAGCCCAAGGCCGAGGAACGCGCCAAGGCCGCCGAGGCCGAACTCAAGGCCGCCGAGGAACGCGCCAAGCCCCGCGACGTCACCATCGGCGTCTGGTCCGCGCCCGTCCGCGTCCGAATCCTTCCCGCGAAATGAACTCCCTGTTGCCCGCTTCGTTCACACGGTTCCTGCCCGCGTTTGGGGCGCTGGCGATGTTCGCCGTTGCCCATTCGCCCGCCGCGCGCGCCGCAG